>JBGPAF010000327.1:0-3289 GCA_041480535.1 Bacteroidia bacterium | reverse complement strand
TGAATCCGACTTTGGTAAGAGAATCGGGAAGTTCCACCTGAACATTCAGGGCATTGTAAATTTCTTCACGGAATTTTGCAGGATGTGCAGTCTCAAGACTAACAAATAGAAGTTTGTCATCATTGTTTTCTGCTCTGGTTTTCAGAAATTTCTGTAAACCAAACCATGCGACAGCACCATGTGGCTCAAGAAGTCTGCTGTAATCTCTGTAAAAATCTTCAATTGTTTTCCTAGTGTCATAATCAGAAACGCTTACAGCAAAGAGTTCTTTTTGCATTCTCTTTAAATCGGGTGATTTTAAAATATCACCTTTCTCATCCATTCTTCCTCCATAGAGAGATATTATCCTTGCCAGATTGCTCGGATGTCCAACATTCATTGCGCTTGAAATGCAATTCCGGGATGGTGCTATTGCTTTATAAATTCCCGTCCTCAGAAATAATGGAACTTCATCATTTTCATTTGTTGAAATCACAAAATGTTGTACAAGTAATCCCATCTTCCAGGCAATAAGTCCTCCGGCAACATTTCCGAAATTACCACATGGAACGCTGAAAACAACCTGTTCACTCTTGCTGATGGATAATTGCTTCCATGCCCAAAAATAATATACCGACTGGGGGAGAAGCCTTCCAATATTAATTGAGTTGGCTGAAGAAAGGTTTAATCCTGATAACTCAGGATCCATGAATGCCTTTTTAACGAGCTGCTGACAATCATCAAACTTTCCGTTAATTTCTATTACCTGTACGTTGTCATCAAAGGTGGTCATCTGTTTTCTCTGTAGGTCCGTAACTTCCCCGGAAGGGTAGAGGATTATCACCCGGATATTCTTCAAGCCGTAGAATGCATTTGCAACGGCGCTCCCTGTATCACCTGACGTTGCAGTAAGTATAGTGATATGCTTATTCTCGATTTTGAGAAAATACTGCATCAGTCTTCCCATGAGAAGCGCTGCAAAATCTTTGAACGAGGCTGTCGGTCCCTGATCAAGGCGCATTATCCAGTTCCTGTCATAAATGTTTTCAAGAGGAACGCTGAATGTATAAATGTCATTGCAGATATCTGCCAGTTCATCTTTACTAATCTCATTCCCGATTATTCTTCCAAGAATATCCGTTGCCAATTCCGGATAGGTCTTGCCTGAAAGAGATTCCAGTTCTGCAGTGTTTAACAGGGGCAGATGAAGCGGCATATACAGTCCGCCATCAGGAGCAAGACCTTTAAGAAGTGCTTCCCTGAATGAAACATGAGGTGATGTAAGGTTTGTCGAATAATATTGAATTCCTTCTTCCACGACTCTATGCCTGCTAAACATTGACTACTCTCATAATATCGGCAAAAACTCCCGCGGCGGTGACATCCGCTCCCGCTCCATATCCCTTTATTACCATAGGAAGTTCGCGGTATCTTTCGGTGGTCAGCAGGACTATATTGTTGCTTCCTTCCAGGTTGAAAGTGGGATGAGTTGAATCGACAGTTATCAGTTCAACTCTTGCTTTTCCCTGGTCCATTGAGGCAAAAAACCTCCATTTTTTATTCTGTTTCGCTAACATTTTCCGCTGTTGTTCAAATTCATCATCATATTGTCTTACCTTTTTATAAAAGCTTTCAAGGTTACCCTCGAAACACTCTTCAGGTAGAAATTTTTTGACTACAACATCTTCCTTTTCAATTGAATAACCTGCTTCACGCGACAGGATAAGTATCTTTCTGACAACATCTATACCACTCAGGTCGATCCTTGGATCTGGTTCGGATATACCTTTCTCCTTTGCTATTCTGATCGTCACACTCAATGGCATATCAGGTCCGATGTTATTGAAAATAAAATTCAGAGTACCTGAAAGGACAGCTTCTATTTTGATGATTTTATCACCGCTTACAACAAGGTCATTAATGGTTCTGATAATCGGCAGGCCTGCCCCAACAGTTGTCTCATACATAAAGCGGACACCTCTTTCATTTGCTATTGATTTAAGGAGGTGATAATAAGCATATTCCGAAGAACAGGCAATCTTATTTGCTGTTACAACTGAAACATATTTTTGTAAGACATCCTTATAAGTTCCTGCAACCTTTGCATCTGCAGTACAATCGACGAAAACTGAGTTTCTCAGATTAAGCCTGGTCATATGGCTTATAAATGCATCAATATCACTTTTTTCACCGAGAGAATTCAATATTTCCTTGCAGTTTTCGAGCGGTATGGATTTATTGCCAAAGAGCATCTTCCTTGAATTAGTGATGCCTAAGAGATTAATAATGAGATTATGTTCTTTCAAAAGGGTGTCAAGCTGTTTTTGCAATTGACCTGTCAGGCTCGCACCCACAAATCCTGTCCCGGCTATAAAGAGATTAAGCTCTTTATGTTTTGACAGGAAGAAACCATCGTGGATAACATTAAGAGCTTTCTTAAGATTATCATTCCTGATTACTACTGAAATATTCAATTCTGAAGAACCTTGTGCAGTAGCAATCACATTTATTCCGTTCCTGCCAAGTGATCTGAAAAGAGTTGCCGATATGCCGGGAGTATTTTTCATTTTTTCCCCAACAATTGCAATAATTGACAGATCCTTTTCGACAACTATCTTAAGTTCTTTTTTATATGTTATTTCCTTGTCAAACTCCTGGTTGATTGCTTCCACTGCCTTTTTAGTGTCAGGTGGATTAACAGCAAAAGTTATTGAATATTCTGAGGAGGCCTGTGTTATAAGTATGATGCTTACATTGCATTTTGCAAGCGATCCGAACAGCCTCATTGAGGTTCCCGACACTCCGACCATCGATGGTCCCTGGAGGGTGATAAGGTCTATGCGATCGATAGAGGAGATACCTTTTATAGGGCTCCTGCTTCCATTTGACGATTTTTCGCTTATCAGGGTTCCTTCCGCCTTTGGGTTGAAGGAATTCTTAATGAAAACAGGTATAAGCTTTTTATAAACCGGGCGAAGGGTAGGGGTGTAGATGACTTTCGCTCCAAAATGGGATAGCTCAATTGCTTCTGAATATGTAAGTGACTCAATAGCATAAGCTTTTTCAACCTTTCTTGGATCAGCAGTCATAAAACCGTCAGTATCTGTCCAAATCTCGAGTACATCCGCATTAATAGCGGCAGCTATAATAGCACCTGTATAATCTGATCCGCCTCTCCCAAGGGTTGTGGGTTCATTTTCATATGTACTTGAAATAAAGCCCGGCACAATTATCAGCTTTTTCTTTTTCAGGATCTTTTTTCTGATGAGGGTATTTGTGAGGGCAAAATCGACATTGGCATTCCCGAAAT
>JBGPAF010000326.1:0-3299 GCA_041480535.1 Bacteroidia bacterium | reverse complement strand
ATGTAAAAAAGGAAACCGGACTCATGGTGGGAACCGAAGTTGCCAATGAGAAACATGTTTATGAAGCATTGAAATACGGCATTGATATGCTTTGGATTGGAGCCAGAACATCTGTTAATCCTTTCACAGTTCAGGAGATATCAGATGCTTTGAATGGAGTTGATGTAATGGTCCTTGTCAAAAATCCAATCAATCCTGATCTTGAACTCTGGATCGGTGCAATTGAACGGATCGCAAGGGCAGGCATAACAAGGCTTGGAGCCATTCATCGCGGATTCTCGACATACGAAAAGACAATTTACAGGAACCAGCCCAACTGGCAGCTGCCCATTGAACTGCGCCGCAGGATCCCTGACCTTCCTATAATTTGTGATCCAAGTCATATCTCGGGCTCACGGCAATATCTTTATGAAATCTCTCAGAAGGCAATGGACCTTAACTTTGACGGCCTTATGCTTGAATCGCATATCGATCCCGACAAAGCTCTCAGTGATGCTGCACAGCAGCTGACACCCAACGATCTTAAGGAGTTACTCAGCCGTCTCATTCTCAGAAGCCCTGTTGCGTCTGATCCCAGATTACTGGATATCCTCGGGGAACTAAGACAACAGATCGACGTTTTTGACGATACCCTTATTGATATCCTTGAAAAACGAATGAAAGTCGCTGAAACTATCGGTCAGTATAAAAAGGAAAATAATATTACTATCTTGCAAACGGTACGCTGGGATGAAATAATCAGGAAGGTTATGATAAACGGACAGGCAAAAGGTCTCAGCAATGAAGTGATAGATACCATTTTCAAGGCGATTCATCAGGAATCAATCAATCACCAGATGAAGATCATGAACAATGGCATCAATAACCAGGCAAAATAACCAAAATAGTAATAATAAATGGAAAGATCGGTAGAGCCCTCGTATGTCAGTGGTCAGGTAAAAGCTCCCCCATCAAAAAGCATGACTCAAAGGGCAATTGCTGCCGCTATGCTGGCTGACGGACAAAGTCTTATTTTAAATCCATCATACTGCGATGATTCTCTGGCTGCTATGAGCATTGCTGTCAGTCTTGGAGCAAGAGTAGAACCTGAAGCAGACAGGATGAAAATAACGGGTTCCTCCGGAGAATTAAAAGAGAAGAAGCTTAATTGCGGCGAATCAGGCTTGGCAATACGCATGTTCTCGCCGGTTGCAGCTTTATTTGATGAGGAAATCATAATGACCGGCTCCGGTTCATTGAAAAAGAGACCTATGCAAATGATCGGGGATGCACTTAATCAGCTGGGCGCCGATTGTATAAGCACTGAGGGATTTCTTCCCCTGACGATAAAAGGACCCCTGAAGGGAGGCTATTGTGAAATTGATGGTTCGATGAGTTCCCAGCTGCTTACTGGCTTGCTGATGTCGCTGCCTCTCGCAGACGTTGATTCAGAAATAAAAGTCTATAATCTTAAAAGCAGACCATATATTGACATGACAATCGGATTGCTCAGTGACTTTGGGATAAAAATTACTAATGAGAATTATGAGCTTTTTAAAGTTCCCGGAAGACAAAAATATTTTCCGGGAAATTATGAAGTCGAAAGCGACTGGAGCGGAGGGTCATTTCTTCTTATTGCAGGAGCTGTGAATGGCAGATTAAAAATCACCGGTTTGCATACAGGAAGTTATCAGAGCGATATGGCAATTTTGAAAGCTATGGAAAAGGCTGGTGCCGATATGAAAATATCTGATAATCAAATAGAAATAACTAAATCACCTTTAAAAGCTTTTGATTTTGATGCAACAGAGTCGCCGGATCTCTTCCCCCCTCTTGTTGCTCTTTCGGCTTACTGCAATGGGGTGACAAAAATAAAAGGTGCCTCACGCCTTATACATAAAGAAAGTAATCGTGCAGCTGCCCTCTCTGAAGAATTTGGCAAAATGAATATAAAAGTTGAATTGAAGGATGACTATATGTTTGTTACGGGAGGAGAGGTCAGGGGAGCAAGAGTAAGTTCGCACGATGACCACCGGATTGCAATGGCTGCCGCTGTTGCAGCACTTGGTGCAACAAGTACCGTGTTTATTAAAGACTCACATTGTGTAGGTAAATCGTACCCGGGATTTTTTAACGATTTGCGGAAGATAGGTGCAGTTGTGAATGAATGAAAACCAGTTGCAGAGTGTTAATCTGCCATTTATTTAGCCTTTTTTCTTTAAGATCTTTAAAAAATATTCATTTTTTGTTGGAAATTAAAATTTTTAACTATTTTTGATGCCATGAAAATTGGAACATTATATATCTGGTCTTGGCGCAGCTCGAAAATTTAAGCTGTGAATAAGGCCATTATATAATCTTCAAAAGATATTTACCTATAGAGGCACGCTGTTCACAGCGTGCCTTTTTTGTTTGGAAATTTTTAATAACCACTTAATAATTAAGACTATGAAAAAGATCACAAAAATTTTACTTAGCGAAAACGAAATGCCGCGCCACTGGTATAATATAGTGGCAGATATGCCAAATAAACCATTGCCGCCGCTTAATCCGGCAACCCGCCAGCCTATTGGCCCTGAGGCGCTTGCTGCCGTTTTCCCAATGGAGCTTATTAAACAGGAGGTATCGGCTGAAAGGTATATTGAAATACCTGATGAGGTGCTTGACCTCTACAAAACTTATCGTCCCTCTCCTATATACAGGGCCGTTAATCTTGAAAAAACCCTTGGTACAAAAAGCAAAATCTACTATAAGTATGAGGGAGGCAATTATTCGGGCTCTCATAAAGCCAATACCGCAATAGCTCAGGCCTATTACAATAAGCAGGAGGGAGTCAGGAGGATCACTACTGAAACCGGAGCCGGCCAGTGGGGAAGTGCTATGAGTTACGCCTGCCATCATTTCGGACTTGAGTTGCTGGTATTCATGGTGAAGGTCAGCTACAATCAGAAACCAGGACGAAAGCTTCTGATGAATGTCTACAATGCAAAGGTGGTCCCTTCGCCAAGTACAATGACGGTTTCAGGAAGAAAAGTGCTTGAAATGGATCCGGATTCCCCCGGAAGCCTGGGTATTGCAATTTCAGAAGCTATGGAAATAGCAGCTGAAGATCCTTACACAAAGTATTCCCTTGGGAGCGTGCTCAATCATGTCGTGCTTCATCAGACGATAATAGGACAGGAGGCTTTGCTTCAAATGGCAAAAACTGATGATTATCCCGATGTCGTGATTGGATGCTTCGGTGGCGGATCAAATTTCTCAGGTATTGCATTTCCATTCCTGTGGGAAAACCTGGTGAATGGGAAAAAGACACGTCTGCT
>JBGPAF010000325.1:0-3306 GCA_041480535.1 Bacteroidia bacterium | reverse complement strand
GCGCGATAGTAGAAGCAATCTGATAGTCTGAAAAATGAACCGGAAGTTCATCATATTGAATTTATTTCTGCTGGTTTTTACCACAGGAGTTGTTTTTTCACAGGCAAAACCGATTTTCAGCGGTGATCCCGGAAAATTTAAAGATGAGCTTCTGGTTTATATGGGCACTGATCTTTCTGAAGAGAACAGTGCAGTTATTAATGGATTTCTTGCAAAATGGGACAGTGCTGCCTTCTGCAAAGAAAACATGACAAGGATCCTTGATCTCTCCAGCCAGCTCACGGGGAGACAGATACGGGCCATTCCTCAATTCAGCCAGTTTCTTAAAACGCTTAACGATTTTTGCGAATATAAAAGGGATGATGCTTTTTTGAGCTACTGGCTTACCGGATTTAATGAGCTATTGTTTAATCCCAGATTCAGAAATGAAAGTATCGTAAATTATATTCGGAACACAAGTCTCCTGATCGAGGACAATTTACTTATCAATTCAGGCTCCGTAAAATGGAAAGTGAAAAATGGTGATCTTAAATTTGCCCATGATACAGTATTTAAAATTGTTTTACAGGATGTAACCCTTACCTGTTATTCGCAGAGAGATAGTACTGAGATTTACAACGCTTCAGGAGTTTTTTTCCCTGATTTGAAGCAGTTCAGGGGAACGAAAGGTATCGTGACCTGGGAAAAAGCAGGTTTTGCCAGGGTAGATGTTTATGCTGAGATGAAGAATTATACTATAAATGTCACCAGAAACAGTTTTACCTGCGATTCTGCCAGACTGATGCACAAAGCCTATTTCAAAGAGCCGGTTTATGGGGTACTGACTGACCAGGCGGCAACAATCACAAACAGGGAAAGGGCTACCTATCCGCAGTTTGAGACTTACACAAAAAAATTTCAGATCAGGAATATCTATTCAGGAATTGATTACGAAGGAGGACTTGCTTTTGAAGGAGCAAATGTCAAGGGAAAAGGGGAAAAATTTTTACCTGCAAAAATCAAATTATTCAGGAATGATACCCTATTTATCAAAATTGCTTCAACCGACTTTATCTTTTCAGCAAACGGACTGAACAGCCAGGAGACTGCCGCAACGCTTTACCTGGGTACAGATTCTGTTTACCATTCAAACCTTGGATTTTCATATAATTCCAAAAGCCGGCAGGTAAATCTCTTCAGAACAAATAATCCGGTTTCTGGAAGCCCTTATTTTAACACATATCACAACCTCGATATGTATTTTGAAAACCTTACCTGGGATATGGGAGGATCTGGTTTAGTATTGTCAAGGCCGAAAGGAGCTGCCATGGGTCAGGCATTATTTGAATCCAGCACTTTTTTTAATGCCAATGATTTCTTAAAACTTATGAGCCTTGATGATTACCATCCGCTTACCAGGCTGAAAAAGTTCAGTGAATGGTATTACTCTGAAACATTTCCGGTAAGCGAGTTTGCAAAATGGCTGAATAAACCGGAGGAAGCCGTAGTGGGATTATGTATCGATATGGCTAACAGGGGATTTATTTTTTATGACAGGGTTAATAATGAAGTTACAATCAAGCAAAAAACCAAGGATAATATTGATTCCTATGCCGGGAAAAAAGATTATGATGTGCTTTCCATCTACAGTGAAACCAAAGCGCCCGTAGACAATGCAAAGCTTGACCTTAAAAGCTACGACCTGACAGTTAATGGTGTCAAAAGTGTATTCCTGAGCGATTCCCAAAGAGTTGCAATATATCCTTATAATCAGCAGATTATAATCGGGAAGAACAGACAATTCAAGTTTGATGGTGTTGTCCAGGCTGGCCTTTTTACTTTCTTCGGACATAACTTCCAGTTCAGTTATGATACATTTAAGATCAGACTGCAGAAAATCGATTCAATAAGAGTTGCCATTGAGACTGATAAAAAAGATGCCTATGGAAATCCGGTGATCAGGGAACTCAACAGTCTTATCCAGCTTGCAACGGGTGAAATATATATTGATGATCCAAACAACAAATCGGGATTAAAAAGTCTCGCACAGTATCCGATAATTGACGCAACTGCTTCATCATACATCTTCTATGATCAAATACCCGGACTTGAAGATGTTTATAAGAGGGAGAATTTCTATTTCAGGATCGATCCATTTAAGTTTCAAAATATAGATCATTACTCCACAACTGATATGAATCTTTCAGGGGAATTCTTTGCCGGTAATATTTTAAAACCAACAAGGCAGTTCCTTATTATACAGGAAAATAATTCACTTGGTTTTCAGATGATTATTCCTGAAGAGGGCATTGATATATATGAAGGAAAGGGAAAGTTCTTTGATCAGATAAGCATGAGCAACAAAGGACTTGTTGGAAGCGGAACACTCAAACACCTTACATCCACTATAAAGTCAGAAGATTACAGGTTTTTTCCCGATTCAATGTTGACAAAATCAGTGACTTTTAATATTGCAAGAGACACTCTTGGCCGGTTCCCTGAACTTGCCAGCCAGGATGTTGAAATAAAATGGAAGATCCCTGAAAATGAGTTGCTGGCCCGTAACGAGGCCGGTAAAACCTTCAATATGTTTGCAAACGGAACTACACTTGACGGCAGCCTTAATCTAAAACCAGGCCTTTTAAGCGGGACGGGGATCATTAATATGTCTGATTCGAGGATCAACTCCAATCTTTTTACTTTTAATTCAACTACAATAAAGGCTGATACAGCAGATTATAATCTGAAATCTCCTTCAACAAGCGGTTATGCGTTTATTGCCGATAATGCGAACACTGACATTAACTTCAGAACCGGGCAGACACGGTTCCATCTGAATACAGATTCATCGGCGGTTAAATTTCCGGAGGTCCAGTACATATGCACAATGACCGATTTTGAGTATAACCTGAAAGACAAGATACTCTCAATGGAACAAAGAGGCAGAACAGCCACCGGACTCATGAGGCCTGATAATCTTCTGCGCCTTGATCTGAATGATCTGGAGAAACCCACCTTCTTTGCAACAAACAGTCTGAGCGATACAATTTCATTTACTTCCTTAAGTGCGAAATACCACGTTACTGAGGAATTTATTGAAGCAGAAAACATAAGCTATATACATATTGCCGATGCCCTTATTCAGCCTGAAAACGGGAAAATAAAAATAAACAGGAGAGCAAAAATCGATAAGCTTATCAATGCTTTTATTGCTGTTAATAAGCTTCACCTGCTTCATTCGGCAGATATAAATATTGAATCGGCTGACAGTTATTCAGGTGGTGCCGTATATGATTATGTTGATGATAATAATGATATACATCAGAT
>JBGPAF010000324.1:0-3315 GCA_041480535.1 Bacteroidia bacterium | reverse complement strand
TTATATTATTACTCCTGGTGATGAACCAAAGGACAGATCAATATTTATATCACCGGTGAAAATTCCGCTCGCACTTTCTGCAAATTTCGGAGAGCTCAGGATCGATCATTTTCATTCAGGTCTGGATATTAAGACCCAGGGGGTCACGGGAAAAGAAGTTGTTGCTGCTGCATCAGGATATATCTACAGGATAAGCATATCGCCCGGAGGATTCGGGAAAGCCCTCTATCTTCGGCATCCTTCAGGATATTCAACAGTATATGGCCATCTTGACAGATTTCCTCCCGAGATCGAAGAGTATGTAACCTCGAGGCAGTATGAAGAAAAGAGTTACATGATAACCCTCTGGCCACCAAAAGACAGATTTCAGTTCAAACAGGGTGATCTTATTGCATATTCAGGAAACTCAGGCAGTTCATCAGGTCCCCATCTTCATTATGAAATAAGAAAATCTGATGAAGAGATTCCCGTTAATCCCCTGCTTTTTGAATTTGGAATGGAAGATGATATTAAACCGGTTATCGAAAAACTGGTTGTTTATCCAATCGGCAGAAGGACTTCAATAAATAACTATAATAAACCATTGAAATTCAATGTTACCGGCAGCAATGGCAACTATGTTATTCCTTCGAAAAATGAAATTAAAATCAGTGGGTCTGCTGGTTTCGGGTTTAGAGCTTATGATCTCATTAACAACAGTTACAATAAAAGTTCGGTTTTTTCAATTGAGCTAAGGATTGACAGCATTTCGGTTTATAATTACAAAATGGATGCATTTTCATTCGGTGAATCAAGGTACATAAACAGTCATATTGATTATGAAGCACTGCTGAAGGAGGATATCTATATCGAGCGGGCATATTTGCTTCCAAACGACAGACTGAGCGTTTATCAGGACGTGATAAAAAATGGTATATTCAGCTTTGATGACGGGAAAAAACATCATGTTGAAATTATTGTTGCAGATATTTTCAATAACAGGTCGAGTCTGTCCTTTTATGCAACTTCAGAGCCTCCTGCCGGGCAGGCAAAAAAAGCCGGGACCAATGAAAGCAACACAATCGTAATGCCTTACAACCGCAATAATAAGTTCATATCAAAGAATGTAACCGTTAACATTCCTTCAGGAACCCTTTATGACACCTTGTTTTTCGTATTTAACAAATCAGACGGCACATCCGGAATGTATTCAGATATCTATCAGATCCACAACAAGTATACTCCGGTGCATAAGGCATATAATCTTTCGATAAAACCTTCTCATGTTCCACAGGGGAAAGGAACCAAACTGCTGATCGTTCAACTGGATGACAATAGGATAAAAATTCCTGTTTCAAGTATATGGGATAACGGTTATATTATGGCAACTCCGCGTACATTCGGATCATTTTATGTGGGTATCGACACTGTACCACCGTTAATCTCACTCAGCGGCTTTTCATCAGGAGCCGACCTTGAGGGTAAGACAGGGCTGAAAATAAAAATCAGTGATGATTTTTCAGGAATTAAAGCGTATGAACCGGCAATTGACGGGAAATGGGCTTTATTTGAGTATGATCAGAAGAATAATGTCTTGATTTACAAATTTGATTCAAAACGAATACAAAAAGGATCGAAACACCACCTCTCCCTCAGAGTTACTGACAACAGGGAGAATGTGAGCACCTGCACATGCGAATTTACCTGGTGAAAAATTATCAATAGATCCTTGCCGGATAAATTCCGTTTCTGATCATTTTCTTCATGCTTTCAACAACGAAAGGTTTATCTTCACGGTATGTAACTCCAAACCAGCGCTCGTTGCTCATCAGGATTTGAATCGTAATTTCCCCGTTTTTGACAAATTTATCAACAGATGTGGGAATGTCAAGTTCTGATTTCAGATCCATGCCGTATTTATTGATAAAATTTTTGAATTCTTGACCCAGGAAATCATAGCATGATGGCTTAAATCCCCATAAATTCATAGAGACTATCTCATTCCCGGTGAAATGCAATGGTTTCCCATCTATTCCCGGTGCTATGGCACCATCCTTTGTTTTTTCAATCTGGCGTGTTTCGACAATATTTCTCAGAAATCCATCTTCTCCGGCCTGACAGACTCCCCGGTTTACGTGTCCATGTTCCGACAGGGTATTTCCCAACTTGTAACCTACAATGCAGTAATTATTTTGATCTTTATCATTAACAAGAAAATCCCTGAGAATCTTAAAAGACTCTACACCATAGTAGTCATCTGCATTAATTACCCCAAACGGTTCTTTTATTTTCTCTTTTGTGACGAGTATAGCATGACTTGTACCCCATGGTTTAGAACGCTCAGGTGCAACTTTAACTCCTTCTGGAAGATTGGATATTTCCTGAAAAACGTAATCAACTTCAATTTTCCCCTGGAGCCGGATTACAAACCTTTCCTTAACCTGTTCTTCAATATCGCGCCGGATTACAAAGACAATTTTACCAAAGCCAGCACGGATAGCATCATAAATAGAATAATCAATAATTGTTTCGCCTGAAGGACCTACTTCATCGAGTTGTTTATTTCCTCCATACCTGGTTCCCATTCCGGCAGCCAGAACTAAAAGTGTCGGGTTCATAAGATAAAATTTTTAGATTCACAATTATACAGAAAATATTGCTAATTTTATTATCCCGATAAAATTTTATAGATGGAGTATAAGCTTGAGATTTGTGTTGACAGTGTTGAATCAGCCATCAATGCACAAGCTGCCGGAGCAGACAGGGTGGAATTTTGTGATAATCTTATTGAGGGAGGAACCACACCAGGTTATGGTTCAATAGTTTCAGCAAGAAGCAATCTGAATATCGGGCTGCATGTCATTATCAGGCCAAGAGGTGGAGATTTTCTTTATTCCGATCTGGAATTTGACATAATGCGCAGAGATATTGAATTATGCGGAGAATGTGGTGTTGACGGGATAGTAACAGGAATCTTACTGGCAGGAGGAAATATTGATATTGAACGGACTGCAAAGCTTTTTGAATTTGCATACCCTATGTCAACAACATTTCACAGGGCATTTGATATGTGCAGTGATCCTGTACAAGGGCTTGAGGATGTCATTGCAACAGGGGCATCCAGGCTGCTTACTTCAGGAATGAAAAACAACACCCAGGACGGAATTGAGCTGATCAGACAGCTTGTTATCCAGGCTGATGAGAGAATTATTATTATACCGGGTGGGGGGATAGATGAAACCAATGTCGCTTTGATAGCAACTGCAACAAAGGTTAGGGAGATACACCTGACAGGAAGAAATACGATTGACAGTGAGATGATATTCAGACGTCAGG
>JBGPAF010000323.1:0-3315 GCA_041480535.1 Bacteroidia bacterium | reverse complement strand
GAATGAAAAATCAATGATAAATGTTATTGATGAATCTCTGGCTTTTTCGGTAAAACAATACACTCTTATGGCCGATGTCATGAAGGATAAACCAGATCTCCTTCCCAGAACGATTGATGCATCAGGAGCCCTGGTCGTATCCAATTCTGGCTGGTGGACAAGCGGATTTTTCCCCGGGAGTCTGTGGTATCTTTATGAATATTCAAAGGACGAAAAGATAAAGGATGCAGCTATTCGGATGACTTCAATAGTTGAAAAGGAGAAAAATAATACAGGAACTCATGATCTGGGATTTATGCTTTACTGCAGTTTCGGCAACGGTTTCAGACTATCGGGAAATCAGAGTTATAAAGATGTTCTGCTTACGGGCGCAAGATCTCTTTCCACCCGTTTCCGCCCGAATATCGGGTGCATCCAGTCGTGGGGGAGCAGGAAGGGATGGCAATGTCCTGTCATTATTGATAATATGATGAATCTTGAGCTTTTGATGTGGGCTTTTAACCAAACCGGCGATTCCAGCTTTTACCATATTGCAGTTAGTCATGCCGATACAACTATGTTAAATCACTTCAGGCCTGATTACAGCACATGGCATGTAGTATCATATGATACTATCACCGGCAGGGTTGAAGCTAAACAGACTGCACAGGGGGCTGCTGATGGATCTTCCTGGTCGCGCGGGCAAAGCTGGGGATTATACGGATATACGGTTATGTACCGTGAAACAGGTTTGCAGAGATATCTTGACCAGGCACAGCATATAGCTGATTTTCTTATCAATCATCCCAATATGCCTGAGGATAAAATTCCATACTGGGACTATAATGCTCCAGGGATTCCGAACGCAAACAGAGATGCTTCTGCCGGAGCTATTATGGCTTCAGCCCTGATTGAGCTAAGCAGTTTCGTCGGGCAGGAGAAAAAAGATCAGTACCTGGGGACAGCTGAGAAACAGATCAGGAGCCTGTCATCGCCAGCTTACATGGCCAAAACGGGTGATAATGCCGATTTTATTCTGATGCACGGTGTTGGATCTCTTCCTGCCCACAGCGAAGTGGATGCCCCTCTTTCTTATGCTGATTACTATTTTATTGAGGCTATGATGAGGTACAGAAAATTGTTGCTATAAATTAAACTGCCACTATATCCTGTAACGGTTAAAAATCTATCATTGCTTTCATTACGCCGTCGTTGTATCCGGCAACCAGATCAAAGGCTTCCTTTGTATTCTTAAACGGGAACCTGTGAGTGACCATATTCCTGACATCGATTTTCCCGTTGCACATCATTTCCAATGTGGACTCAACACAGTCAACCTGTCTTCTTATGAACTGGATCGAAATTTCACGGCGTCTGGTACTATCCACGCTGAACGTCCATCTTTCAAATTCAGGTATGCCGACAACTATCAGGCGGCCTCCGGGTTTCAGAATATCTATTGCCTGATCGACAGCCACCTGCTTTCCGCAGCACTCGAAAACAATGTCGAGGCCGTGAGGTTCCTTCTTTTGAATAGTTTCTACAACATTATCTTTCAATGGATTACCTGTCCATGTTGCTTTTTCTTTTGCAGCAATTGCCAGTCTTTCATCAATTTTATCGGTGATATAAATTTCACCTGCTTCCTTTGCTTTTGCTGCCAGCATTACGCTCATTCCGATCGGGCCAAATCCAAAGATCCCGATTTTAGCACTTTTTATAGCACCAGCTTTCTTTACTGCATATACACCAATAGACATCGGCTCGGAAATAGCGCCATGGTCAGGGGTCAGATTACCCGGCAGGGGGAAACAACTGTTTTCAGGAATAACTATATATTCTGAAAGCGATCCTTCAGCCTGACCGGGACAGCCAAGGAATTTCAGCTTGCGGCATGTATGATGTCTTCCGGTTATACATTGGTCGCAGACACCACACCACATAGCCGGTTCAACGGCAATAATATCGCCTTTTCTGACTCGCGTTACCTTCGTTCCGGTTTCGACGACCATCCCTGCACATTCGTGACCCACAGTGAACGGATAAATAACCTTCTGCGAACCTATCTGGCCCTGTGTATAGTAATGAATATCGGAACCGCAAATTCCCAGAACAAGCATCCTTATTTTAACATCATCCGGATTCTTCAAAACCGGATCAGGAACCTCTCTCATCTCCATTTCACGGATTCCGGTAAGCATCATTGCTTTCATATCAATTGCTTTTAAATTGAAACAAATATAGTATCAAAATGCAAATCCTTTGTGTTACTTTGTAATTAAAGTCTTAGACTTATACCCCCATCCCACCTTCCCTGAGGGGGAAGGGGCTCTCACGGCAAGCTGGCTCTTTCGCTAAAATAGCCCACCGGGCTATTTTCAGACGCTCAGCCCTCCCTTGGGGGAAAATGAAAGGGGGTGAATAAATAACATTAGAAAATTTTACACTATGAGAAAAATTTATACAATCGGAGAAACATTATTTGATATTATTTTCAAAAACGGTCAGCCGCAGGCAGGCAAAGCCGGAGGCGCTATGCTTAACAGCTCTGTTTCACTGGGCAGGATATGTTTGCCGGTTCATCTGATAAGCGAATATGGTGATGATGACATAGGGCGAATAATTGATGATTTCCTGAAAGCGAACGGAGTTTCAACCATATTTACTGATCATTTTAAGGAGGGCAATACTGCCCTGGCAATTGCAGTCCTTAATGAAAGAAATGATGCCAGCTATACTTTCTATAAGAATTATCCTTCCAGAAGACTTGAACTGGATTTTCCCGTTATCCAGAAAGATGACATAATCCTGTGCGGGTCTATTTACGCCATTACAAGAGAGATACGGGGGAAATTCGTCAATTTTGTAAAGACCTCTGCTGCTAATGGTGCTGTAGTAATATATGATCCAAATTTCAGAAAAGCACATGCTTCAGAGCTCGATGAACTAAGACCATTGATCGTCGAAAACATACAAATGGCAAGTATCATCAGGGGCTCAGATGAAGATTTTCTGAATATTTTCGGAACTGCCACTCCTGATGCTTCATGGGATGTGATTAAAAAATATTGCAAATGTATGGTTTATACTGCCAGCTCTGAAGGTGTTTATGTCAGGACTAATAATTTTGCAGGCAGGTTTTTTGTCAGGAAAATAAAACCGGTCAGCACTATCGGAGCCGGAGATAACTTTAACGCTGGTATGATAGCTTCTATTTATAAAAATGGAATTACAAGGGACCAGCTGGCAATTATGGGAGAAGATATGTGGTCAAAGGTGATATCATCCGGAGTTGATTTCGCCTCAGATGTTTGTATGAGCTATGAGAACTATATT
>JBGPAF010000322.1:0-3322 GCA_041480535.1 Bacteroidia bacterium | reverse complement strand
ATGTAAATCATTCCAGTGATAATCAGCGACTAGGCGTCCTGCTTTGTATCAATGGGACAGGGATATTAAACTCGTGGCTGAAAAGGAATACAGGCATTAACTTGTCATATGATGAGATGAACAGCCTGGCCTCTTCAGTGGCTCCGGGATGTGATGGTCTGACTATTCTTCCATTTGGGAATGGTGCTGAAAGGATCCTGATAAACAGAGATATCGGATGCCATATAACAGGTCTTGACTTTAACAGGCATTCAAATGCCCATCTTTACAGGGCAGCCCAGGAGGGAATAGCCTTTTCGTTCAGATACGGCCTCGACATAATGAAAGAGACAGGAATTGATCCTGGGGTAATTAGAGCAGGTATGACAAATATGTTTCAGAGCACTGTATTCAGGGAAGCTCTCTCATGCATAACAAATGTGGAAATTCATCTTTACAATACCGACGGGTCAATAGGTGCCGCCCGCGGTGCCGGAATTGGCTGTAGTTACTATAAATCTGAAAAAGAGGCATTTGCCGGGCTCAAACCGGTGGGAGAGACTATACCGGATAAATCAAAAACTGGTGTGTATGAAGAGGCATATTTAAAATGGAAAAATTTACTGATGTCTGTCTAATTTGTTAGTTTTTTTTTGCATGTTTTGTTTTTTCTTTGGTAATTTTATCCGCCGAAGCATTAACAAAGAATGACTTTTAGGTTAATGGATTTAGAGGACGATAATTTAAAATTCAAGAATATGATTTACAAAGGCAACAAAGAGTTTTATCCCGGTATCGGGAAAATTGAATACGAAGGTAAAAAATCAAAAAATCCCCTCGCATTCAGATGGTATAATCCTGAACAGGTTGTTTCGGGCAAAAAGATGAAGGATCATCTTCGTTTTGCAATCGCTTACTGGCATTCATTCTGCGGCGATGGCACAGATCAGTTTGGAAATGCTACACATAATTATCCGTGGAAAGATCTGCCAACAGATGATAAGATAAAGCAAAGACTTGATGCTGCTTTCGAATTTATAACCAAAATTGGCGCTCCATATTATTGTTTTCATGATGTAGACGTTGTGGGAGGTGACGGATCTGTATTCGATATTGAAAAGCGTCTTGAAAAATTCGTTCCTGTTATGAAGAAGTTGCAGGAACAGACCGGAGTAAAGCTTCTGTGGGGAACTGCAAACCTGTTTTCAAATCCGAGATACATGAACGGAGCAGCAACCAACCCTGATTTTGCAGTGGTTACAAATGCTGCCGTCCAGCTTAAAAATGCAATAGATGCCACAATAGCCTTGGGAGGCGAAAACTATGTTTTCTGGGGAGGACGTGAGGGATATATGAGCCTTCATAACACTGATATGAAGAGGGAACTTGAACACATGGGAATGATGTTATCGCTCGCACGGGATTATGGAAGAAAAAAAGGTTTTAAGGGCACTTTCCTTGTGGAGCCTAAACCAATGGAACCGTCAAAGCACCAGTATGACTACGATGCTTCAACTGTTATTGGATTTCTTAATAAATTTGGGCTTGAGAAAGACTTCAAGCTGAATATTGAGGTTAATCATGCAACTCTTGCAGGTCATACCTTTGCCCATGATCTCCAGGTAGCTGCCAATGAAGGACTTCTTGGAAGTATCGATGCCAATAAAGGGGACTACCAGAACGGATGGGATACAGATGAATTTCCAACGAATGTTTATGAGATCTCTGAAGCCATGCTGGTGATACTTCAGATGGGCGGATTTAAGACAGGTGGTATCAATTTTGATGCCCACATAAGGAGAAACTCAACTGATATTGAAGACCTTTTCATAGCTCATGTCAGCGGTATGGATACTTTTGCCCGGGCTCTGCTCGTTGCCGATAAGGTGCTTAAAGAAAGTGATTATCTGAAGATGAAGAAAAAAAGGTATGAATCCTTTGATAAGGGAAAAGGGAAAGATTACGAAAAAGGCGAACTGACACTTGAAAACCTGAGGGAAATTGCATCAAAGAGCGGCGAACCGGCTGTCAGAAGCGGTAAGCAGGAATTGCTGGAACAGCTGATTAATATGTATTTGGAATAAGAGATATTTTTTTACTTCTGAGAGGTAATAATTTCAAATGCAGGTGGATTTGCAATTGATTTCTTCACTTTGCACAATCCAGCCACATGCACCAGTGAAGCCTTGTATTTTTCCGGGAAATCGGGAGGAAGTTGAATATCTAGCTTAAGCGAGCTCGGTAGCCCTGTCTCTTTATTATATTCAGTGGTTTGGATAATCTTGATTTTATCAGCCGGGATCTGACGGTTATCGCAAAAAGATTTAACATAGATACCAGCACATGTTCCAATTGAAGCCAGGAACAGTTCAAACGGAGCAGCAGCAGTGTCTCCACCGCCGCTATCAACCGGTTGATCTGTTTTTATAATATGGCCATGAGAGTGGGCGGTCACGACTTTGCCCCCGTCAAAGGTAATTTCCATCATTTCAATAAAA
The DNA here is from genome assembly GCA_041480535.1 of Bacteroidia bacterium. Classification (GTDB taxonomy): domain Bacteria; phylum Bacteroidota; class Bacteroidia; order Bacteroidales; family VadinHA17; genus LD21. Next base: position 845 of record JBGPAF010000322.1, on the reverse strand, counting down.
AGTTAAATTATCTATTTTCTTTTCATCAGCATTAGTTCGAGATCTTCTTTAAGAGCTGACAGATCTTCCTCATGTTCAACTTCCTGTGAGAGAATAGTAAGGATCATATTATATGTGACAGGATCAGCAACTCTTGTTGTATCCAGCAAACCGTTATAAACCCTGATAGCACATTGTTCTCCTTTAATGTTTTGATTTAATACTTCTTCCACATACGGATCAGTGGGAGCGTCATATCCGCAGACGGAAATCTTAAGCCATTCTGCAGGGGAAAGCACTGGTGTTCCGCCAAGCTGAACAATTCTGGTGGAGATCAGTGTTGCATGACTCAATTCCTCTGTAGCATGCAGGTTAAGCTCAGCAATTACTGCATCTTTCATGGGCCCCTTAACGACTTTTGAGCCGATCCAGTATTGATAATAAGCAAGCCATTCGTCAGATAATGCTTTGTTGAGCAAGCTGATGAGTTCATCAACATTCATTTTTACGATTTCTCTTCCTTTTTGTCCCATAGTATTTTATTTTTAGTCTTTACTTTTATCTTTTTACTTTTATCTTTTTGCTTTTTTCTTTTGTCTTTTGTCTTCATACTTGATTCCAAGTCCTTTTGCAACTTTTAGTGCAAGTTCCTTGTCGGCCATATAAAAATGACCAAGCTGACGTAGAATGATCTCTTTTCTTTTTGGACCAGTAATTCCACTCATTGCGCCAACAAGATTATTTATTGTATGTTGTTTTTCCTGGTCATTCATTATCTTCCTGAAAAGAGTTCCAGGCTGGGTATAGTGATCATCATCATTTTCATTCCGGTTGTAAGTATCGGCTATGTTTGAATCAAGTTTCAT
>JBGPAF010000321.1:0-3324 GCA_041480535.1 Bacteroidia bacterium | reverse complement strand
TTAGTACTATGTATTGCATAGTATATTATTTTATATATATCTTTGCATTGTAATGATGTATATTTTATATAGTAGTAAATTCTGCAAGGTTCTATGAAAATAACAGTAAGTGTAAATCTGGGAGGTTACTCCTTCAATATTGATGAAGATGCATATTCAGAACTTAAGAGGTATCTGAAGAATCTTGAACTGCACTTTGCCGGCGAAGAGAGTTCCTCTGAAATCCTGTCTGACATTGAGACCAGGATGGCTGAGCTTTTCCGTGCAAGACTGACCGGTTACAAGCAGGTAATTAATATTGCCGATGTCAATGATGTAATTTCAATTATGGGAAATCCTGAAGATATCTCCGATAATGACGGACCCTCGCCAAAGGAAAAATTCTCAAAACCGGGTGCTCACAGGATGTACCGCGATCCGGACAAGAGGATCATTGGTGGAGTGTGTGCAGGCATGGGTGCATACTGGGACATTGAGCCCTGGATAATCCGCATCATTTTCTTTGCCCTGGCAATGGGTGGCGGGTTGGGCATATTGATATATCTGATCCTGTATGTGGTGCTGCCCGAAGCAAAAACCACGGCTCAGAAAATTGAGATGAAGGGTGACCCCGTGAACATTCATAATATAAAGGATTCGGTGAAAAAAGAGTTTGACACTGTGAGAAAGAATATGAAGCTGTAAGACTGCTTCAAAATTTAAAATTCGCCTCCAACCCCCTAAAGGGGATTGATAACAGTTTGAGACTAAAAGTCCCCTTTAGGGGCGGTGAAAAAAAGTAAAAACGTCTAAAAACTAAACAATATGGATCTGGAAAATACGAAAGCACAGATGCGCAAGGGAATCCTCGAGTACTGCATTTTGTCGGTTCTGTCGAAGAATTCCTGTTATGCAAGCGATATCATTAAGGAACTTAAGGAAGCAAAGGTTATAGTAGTTGAAGGTACTCTTTACCCTCTTCTTACAAGGCAAAAGAATGCCGGACTATTGAGTTACAGGTGGGAAGAATCACAACAGGGGCCCCCGAGAAAGTATTACGAACTTACTGATGAAGGGAAGGAATATCTTGCAGATCTTGATAAATCGTGGGAGGAGCTTGTTGAGTCAGTTAACCTCATCAGAACAAAGTAACCGTTTTCTAACCTACTAAAAACAGAATAAGATGGATAAGTCTATTAAAATAAATCTTGGCGGCACATTGTTCCAGATCGATGAAGAAGCCTACAAAATACTTCGCAGGTACCTGCAGGATATTGACAGCAGGCTGAGAAACACGCCGGGAGGAGCAGAAACGGTTGAAGATATTGAATTGCGTATAGCTGAGATATTTCAATCGCAGGGAGCAGCGGCCGGTATTATCTCAAAGGAAAACGTCGAGTCGATGATCTCAATTATAGGCAAACCTGAAGACTTTGATACAAACAGTGAAACAGGTGAAACGAAAGAAACAAATTATCGATCAACAGGCAGGAAAAAAATGTATAGAAATCCTGATGATCAGATAATAAGCGGAGTATGCGGAGGTATTGGAGCTTTTCTCAATATTGAATCTGTATGGGTCAGGTTAATGTTTATCCTTTTTGCCTGCTTTTTCGGAATAGGATTTTTCGTTTATTTAGCCCTCTGGATCGCACTTCCGTCAGCTCATGCAGATGCCCAGAAAAGGGAGATGTATGGCAGAGATGATTATCTTGTTGCAGCACGGGAAAGAAATACCCGATATTCTCTTTCATCCGGCGATCCGGGACATACCGTTTCAAAACCTGCAGGATCAGGTGTCGGAAATGCATTCAACGAAGTATTCAGGGCACTTGGGAAAGTGTTTTTTATCATTGTAAGGATTTTCCTGATCCTTGTTGGAATAACATTCGTACTCGGCGGTTTCATGGCACTGGTATCATTCATTATGGTTTTCTTCTTCCAATACCCGGGGTATTTTTCAACACATTCATTTGGAGTGAACCTGTTTTATCTGCCTGATTTTCTAAACTACATTGTCAACCCGGCAATTGCCCCCTGGATATTGGTATTGTCATTCATTGTGATCCTGATGCCTCTTCTGGCACTTATCTACTGGGGTGTAAAGATGATCTTCTGGTTTAAAGCAAAAGATGGAATTGTCAGTCTGGCCGGACTGGTAATATGGGTTGTGTGCGTTGCAGCTCTTTCCATTCTTCTGTTTAATGAAGGAATAAGTTATTCTGAGACAGCAAAGATCGTATCTGAAGAAGTAATTGAAAAAGCTCCGAAGGACCTGTATATTATGGCTGACCATAAAGTGGCTGATCTTCATTATGACAAGGATATATCCTTCGATCAGGCTTACAATGTCTTCTTTATCGACGATAATAAAGGTTTATACATAAGTTCATCTTTAGATATTAATTCTTCAGATGATAACTCTATGAGGGTAAATATAAGGAAGCGTTCCGCCGGACGGAGCAGGACGGACGCCACCAGGAAAGCTGATGGTATATTGTATAACCACAGGATCGCAGGAGACACTATTTACGTCGATGAGTATTTTACCATTCCTGCCGGTACCAAATGGTCGATTGATGATGTCACGGTAAAACTTTTTATTCCGGAGGGAACTTCAGTTCATTTTGATAAAACCACTGAGGAAATGTTCCGTCATCGTTATTACGATGAACATAATTATAATTGGAATTCTGACTCAGATGACAATTGGAATTCTCCTTCAGAAAACAATGAATACGTCAGATCCGGGAATGATAATCATTCCTGGATAATGACAGAAGATGGTCTAAGAAGAAGGTCAGATATTTCTGAAAAGTAATAGCAGCTTCTTGTTTTTCATTCCTTATATTTTCATGACAATCCGGCATCCGGTTTTGGTGCCGGATTTTTCTTTATCAGTTAATTAATTGTTAAACGCTGAAAATTTAAACTTCAGATCCGTTCAATTTATTAATTTCGCTCCCGTTTATAACGAACCACCTTAAAGCCATGAAAAGATATATTTATCCTGTTTTACTTTTATTGATCCCATTCCGGTGTTTTTCACAGGAACCGGCCACCAAATCAGATTCTTTGCGAAAAGATGCGCTCAATATTTTTATGGAAGCCTCCGATTATATCCGCAAAGAGATACCCTTTGTTAATTATGTGAGGGATATCAAAGACGCCGGGGTTTACATCATATCAACCAACCAGAGAACAGGATCCGGAGGTATGGAATTTACATATTTTCTTGTGGGACAGAATGAGAATGGCGGGATGCGTGATACAGTGTCTTTTGTTACATCACCCGATGAGACCCAGGACGAGATCAGGATTAAAGAGGTCAATACCCTGAAAATG
>JBGPAF010000320.1:0-3331 GCA_041480535.1 Bacteroidia bacterium | reverse complement strand
CAAAGAGCCAGTTGGATGATGCCCCACCCCAATCTATATACGAAGCTTCAGTTACGCCATCCAGCATTGAATAGGCTCCTATAAGGATGGCATCAATACCTTCTTTATTTGCAAGCGTATATTGATCCACCGTACCTTCCGGCCTGACATCAAGCCAGTCTTTTCCGCACGAAAACAGCAACAAGAATGAACCAATTATGATAAGAAATATACAACTGTTAGTTTTCATGTTATTAATATTCAACTAATTATAGTGTAAGACTGAGCCCGAATATGAACTGTTTTGCATTGGGGTAGTTACCGCAATCAATGCCGAAAGCCAGGTCGCCCCCTCCAATTTCAGGATCAAGTCCGGAATATTTTGTAAGGGTGAAAAGATTCACTGCCTGAAGATACATTCTTAGTGACTTAATTTTAACCTTGCTCATGATACTTTGAGGTAAAGTATAACCGAGCTGCAGGTTTTTCAGCCTGAGATATGATCCGTCCTCAATGTAATAGCTGGAAACCTGCGTGTTTGTCGAAAAATTTGACTGGTTCGTTGCTTTGGGAACTTTTGCACTTGTATTCTTTTCTGTCCAGCTGTTGTAAAGTAAATCCTTGCTCTTTTGTCCCTGGAACGAAGGCCAGAAATCAGTCCACCATTTATTATAGTTGAAGATATCATTACCTTGTGACCCATAAAGAAATCCGGAAATATCAAAATTCTTCCAGGACAATGCAAGATTTATTCCATAGGTGAATTTCGGATTTGGATTGCCAATGTATGTCTTGTCGCGGGAATCGATAAATGACTTGCGTTTATAGCGTTCCTGTGTCCATAACCAGTATTCATTGGTTAATGTATCCTGATTTTCAAACATTAAGAATCCCGGTGCGGCACTTTCCTGTTCAGGAGCATTTTCCATCTCTGCCAGAGTCTTGAAAATGCCCACTACCTGGTAGCCGTAAAAAGTAGACAATGGATGTCCTGCTTCATTCCTTACCAGGTATCCGATCCTTGAATCTCCCGATCCAAAGTATTCTACACCGTCAGCAATACTTGTGATCTTATTATTATAAGTGGTAAAAATAACACTGGCATTAAGTCCCAGATTATTCCATCTGTTCTGATATGATAATTCAATATCAATGCCCGAGTTTTTCATAGAAGCAACATTGACATATGGGGCTTCTCCTGTTCCGGCTGTCCCGGGCAGAGTAGGATTGTACAGAAGATCATCTGCTTTCTTTGAATACCAGTCGAAAACAATACTGACCTTGCTGTTAAAAAGTCCGGCATCAAACCCTATGTCAGTTGTAGTATTTGTTTCCCATGTGGCGTCGGGATTACCAATCCGTATTGGGTAATATCCACGGACCGATGAATTGAATGTCCCATATAAATCATAGTAGGAAGCTCCGATACTTTCTCCAAAGAGGTAGACAGCATTCTGCGGAGAAAGGGCAAACTGGTTTCCCATTTTTCCCCATGAACCTCTGATTTTTAAATCTGATATCCATTTTAATCCGTCCAGGAATGATTCATTGCTGATGCGCCATCCTGCAGAAAATGATGGGAATATCCCATACCGATGCGATTCGCTGAACCTGGAGCATCCATCGCGGCGGAGGGTAGCGCTTAACAGGTATTTATCCCTGAATGCATAATCAGCGGAAACGAATGCGGAGAGTAACCTGGTCGGAGTATAATTAATGGTATCCTGGTTGGATTTTGTTTGACCGATACCATAATTCACAGCTTCATACCCGGCAAGGGCATGGATCTTATGCTGACCGAACTGTTTATTAAAGGTGAGCAAGTTGGTCCACACCCAGTCACTACCGGAGAAATCATTTTTGGTCATGCCCGAAGCAGGTACGGGATAATAGGGAGCGTCTTCATAAGGGGCAATTGTATAATCAGTTTGATGTCCATCATTGTATGTCCCTCCAAACGTTGATCTGAAATTCAAACCTTCCAGGATCTTTATATCCATAAACGTACTGCCGGTCAAACGATAATCTCTGAATTTATCGTCCCTGTCCCTTGTGAGGGTTGCTACCGGATTTGATGAATATCCCAGTCTGTATGCAATTCCCGTTCCGCCCCATTCGCCTGGAATAAAATTATGAGTTGTTCCCGTAATGGGCTGAGTAATTATGACAGGAATTATGGATTGTGACCGGTAGGCTCCCATTTGGATCGGACTGTTTTCACTCAAATTGGAAACACCAAGATTATCATGGTAAGACATTGCGAGGTTTTCTCCCAATTTTATACGGTTTTTAAGAAGAGTAAAATCAGAATTTAACCTTACACTGTATCTTGTGTTATGCGTGTAAATTATTATCCCATCTTGCCTGAAAGCCCCAAATCCTGCATAAAACCTTGCATTTTCACTACCTCCTGAGATTGATAGATTATGATTTTGTATTCCGGCTGCATCAGTTATCGCATCATACCAGTCAGTATTTGCGGCCCAGGCTGGAATTGAAGGGGTTGGATTTTGAGAAGACCCGTAAATCGGATGGGTTTCAACTGTCCCGTCATTTTTATATACAAGCCACTGAAGGTTTGCATATTCTTTAGTATCAAGCACATCTCCGGCCGTCCCTTCCCCAGGATTCTGGATGCCCATCGACATATTATAAGTTACACTAAATCCCTTGTCGCCTCTTTTGGTCGTAATAATGATCACACCGTTTGATGCCCTTGATCCAAAAATGGATGCTGCACCGGCATCTTTAAGAACAGAAACTGATGCAACATCATCAGGGTTAATTGAAGAAATGTCCTGGGTTGGAACTCCATCGACAACATACAGAGGATCATTGTTTAAAAAGGAAGAAAAACCCCTGATCCTGACCTTTGATGTTTCACCGGGCCTGCCGCTCCCTGTAACAGTAACTCCTGATGCCCGCCCCTGTAAAAGGTTACTCACATTTCCTGAAGGTATAGCATTGAGTCTGGCATGTCCAACAAATGAAACCGAACCGGTTATATCTCTCATCTTTTGGACAGTGTAACCGGTAGCTACCTCTTCATTAATGACATTTGTGTCCGATAATTGTTGCCGGAGTTTAACGGAATCCGTACCGGTAATGTCTATTCCCTGAGCAAATAAAGCACCGGATGGAAGGATTAAACTGAGAAGCAACAGTGGAATATGTTTCAAATTTGTGAGGATATGCATTGTAAATTGTTTTTCATTGTTGATTGGAGGCGATTTTAAACCTCAAATTGTTTTCTCCCTTCAAAACCCTGAACTCAACGTTATCCCATTAGCTCTCTAAATTTACACTATTTTCCTGTAATCTTGATTTCAGCAAATCCTTAATTGCCGGATTT
>JBGPAF010000319.1:0-3331 GCA_041480535.1 Bacteroidia bacterium | reverse complement strand
ATATCCTGGCCGGATCAATGACGAAAGCAGAGACGACAACAGGAACCACTGTTACCATGACACCTCCGTTTCGCAAAAAAGGGAAAAGTAATCATGGCTCTTCAACAACTAAATACACAACGGTTTACGGAATCATGGAAGCCGATTTCGGGATACCGGTTTCATTTAATACCAGCCATCTGACAATTGAGGCAGAACCATACTATTTAGTACCGGCCTATGAGGATCCGGAATATCCCGGAATGAAGGGATTCAATTTTCAGATTTCTGTCTATTACAGGATATTTTAATCAGATTTATATGAATGTTCTGATCGTTGAGGATGAAAAAAGTCTTGCTGCTGAGATTGCCCAGTTCCTGAAGTCGGAGAATTTTCTTTGTGATGTCTCTCATAACGGGAAAGATGCATCGGAGAAGATTGCAGTCAACCTGTACGATTTTGTCCTTCTCGATCTGGGATTGCCTGACTATAATGGACTGGATCTGATAAGAGAAGCACATAAGAACAACAATGACGCCTCCTTCATTATAATTACTGCCAGGGGAGCAGTTGAAGATAAGGTGACCGGACTTGACCTTGGAGCCGATGACTATCTGGCAAAACCATTTGCCCTGATAGAGCTTTTATCGAGGATCAATGCCGTGGCAAGGAGAAAATTCAAAGTCAGCGACAATGAAATAAAACTGGGAGATTTTATAATAAATATCCAGTCCCGAAAACTCCATTGCAATAGTACCGAAGTTGATCTCACAAAAAAGGAGTACGATCTGCTGCAGTACCTTGTATTGAATATGAACAAGGTTTTAACCCGTCATCAGCTCTACGAGCATATCTGGGGAAACATCCTTGACGATCAGTACGACAGTAATTTCATTGACGTTCATGTAAAAAACCTAAGGAAAAAACTTAATTTGCATGCACCTTCGCCCTGGCTCGAAACGGTAAGGGGAGTAGGGTACAGGGTAAGCCAGGAAAAATAATAAGTTTTTTCGAAGGATCATTATGAAATTAAAACTAAAACTCTCGTTTTTCAATCTTCTCACCAAGCTTGTTTTCACTGGTTTATTCCTGATCCTGATGCCATTCATTATCGAAAGGATTAATCTCACCCAGGTCGATAACGATCTGATACTAAAGCGGGAAAAGGTTATTTCGCTGATTAGTAATATAGGGATTGAACCTTTCATTACCTCGGATTCATCTGATGCATTCGGAAGCTATAATATACTCAAGGATGAATTTATAAGCCTCGAACGTACCAACCTTGACGAAGACCTGAATTTCATTGAAGTGACCCCAAGACTGATAGAGGGTGAAGAGATCAATTACCGTGTTCTCAACTACTCTTTCCTTGTTGACGGTCAAAAGTACATGCTGGAAGTAGGAAAAAGTCTTACAAGCATTCAGCATACAGCCAGCAATATCAGGAATGTGATGTTGTTGTTCCTGGCATTTATAATAATCATAACCTTTGCTACTGATATCCAGTATACCCGTTTGCTTCTCAGACCCCTTGATAAAATCACCAATAAACTAAAGCAGATATCGGAGCCATCGAAATTTGATAAGGTCCCTGTTAAAACAACAACATCCGATTTCCACCAGCTCGATGTTGCACTCAGGGAGCTGATGGAACACATTGACCGTCTGTTCAAAAAAGAGAGGGATATTACTGTCAATATCTCACACGAGCTTCTTACTCCAGTCTCAGTTTTAAGAAGCAAGCTGGAGAATCTCCTGTTAAAAGAAGATCTTGATTCGCAGGTATCTGAAAAGGTTGAGGAGTCGCTCAAAACGCTCCACCGGCTTCAGCGCCTGGTAAATTCTCTTCTCCTGATTGCCAGGATCGAAAGCCAGCAATACCTTCGTGAGGATTCATTTTCGATAAAAGAAGTGCTTCAGGAGATCATAGATGAAATTAATCCTATAGCTGAGGATTCAGGCATTATATTAAAGAATGAGATTAATGAGGATTTCGTTTTCAAGGGAGCCAACAGGTCGTTGATTTTTTCAATGTTTTACAATATAGTAAATAATGCAGTTAACAACACTTTAATTTCGGGTAAGGTGATCATCAGCAGTTCCTTACTTCATAAAAAAGTCAAAATCACTATCAGCGATACAGGAAAAGGTCTGACCGAATCTCAAATGAGCGAACTGTTCTCACGTTTCAAAATGAGGAATGAGAACAGCGTTGACGGCACAGGAATCGGGCTGGCTATTGCAAAGTCAATTGCCGATTTTCATAAAATAGAAGTGAATGTAGCTTCGGAACCAGGAAAAGGGACAATTTTTTCTTTTTACTTTCCTGAAATTTCATAATTTTTTCGTCTCAACAAATTTATGTTTCAGAGAAAATTCATTAAAAATTCATCTTTGACCTGGTACTTTTACCTGAAACTAAATAAAGAAACATGAAAAAGCTATTTTTTACATTTCTTACAGCAGCAGTTTTAATTTTCATTTCAGCTTGCAATAAAACATTCAATAGCGCTGAAACCGGCAGGCTTTTAATAAAGGTAACAGATGCTCCGTTTCCGATTGACCTCATCAAATCTGCAACTGTTACTATAACGAAAGTTGAGATCAGGAGAGCTGGAGACAGCATAAGTGACGGTAATCCATTTATTGTTGTATCGGACGACCCGATGACTTTTAACCTGCTTGATCTGAGAAACGGAATAACAGAAGACATGTCTGAAATTGAACTTCCACAAGGCCAATATGACCTTGTAAGACTTTATGTGGATCAGGCCAGTCTGAAAATTAAAGAAGGTGAAACATTTGATGTCAAGGTTCCAGGCGGCAAACAGACAGGTATAAAAATTTTTATAAAGCCAGCACTCACCATAGAAGGAGGGCTGACATCAGAGTTATTACTCGATTTTGATCTGTCGCGATCTTTTGTAACGAGAGGTAATTTCAATAATCCTCACGGAATAAACGGATTCATCTTTAAGCCTGTCATACGGGCGGTAAACCACTCCACTGCCGGAAGGATTGAAGGTCTTGTTACAGATACTTTAAAAGTAAAAATTAAAAGCGCACAAGTATGGGTCAGGCAGGATACCGTTATCTCAACAGCTTATACAGATACTCTGGGATACTACGCATTTCTGGGAATACCGGCAGGTACTTACTCTGTATTTGCGACCAGGGAGAATTACGATACAGTTTCATACACCGGTGTTAAAGTGTCTGCAGCCAACAGAACAGTAGTCAATCTTGCACTTACTAAAAAATAAAATCCCTTATTCAAAGCAGAAAGACCCGGAGCAATTCCGGGTTTTTTATTTGATTTACAGCTGATTCCCCGGATTTGCGCAGATT
>JBGPAF010000318.1:0-3331 GCA_041480535.1 Bacteroidia bacterium | reverse complement strand
TTTCACTTATTAAATAAATCCCCAAATTGAATATACAATGACAAGAAATACCAACAGATTAAATCTCAGGGTATTTGGTTATGCTATCCTGGTATTCATTGTATTTTCTTCATGTACAGCTATTGCCCAGACACTTACACAAAAACAACTGACTGCTGAATTCGACAGGCTGTTAGGTGAACAATTCAAACCAGGTGAGACAGGTTGTGCAGCCCTGGTTGCTCAAAAAGGCCAGATCATTTATGAAAAAGCTTTCGGAATGGCAAACCTTGAACTGAATGTCCCGATGAAGACTGATATGGTCTTCCGTATCGGATCGATAACAAAGCAGTTCACCGCCGTGGCAATTCTGCAGCTAATGGAACAGGGAAAGCAATTAAGCTCATACTTTACCAGGGTGGTCAGAAAATGGAAGGGCCTAAAATTAATTAAGCTCTGATTTTATTTAATTCAATTATTATCCGATCTTTAAATGCTAATTAAATACTCATTATTATGAATTTCAAACGCCGTGAATTTATTAAAATCAGCGGTATCACAGCAGCAGGTTCACTGATCGTACCTCCATTCTTTAATTCCTGTAAGGCGGTCAGGCTTTCAGATAATGCCGAAAGCTATCTGAACCACTTTGAAGTGACAAAGGAGCTGCTTCAAAAAGTGATATCAGCAGCAATGGAAAAAGGAGCCGATTATGCAGATCTCTTTTTTGAACATACACTCGAGAACTACAGTTCCCTGGAGGATGGTAAAGTCAACAGTGCCTATTCCAATATAGGTTACGGAGTAGGAATCAGGGTATTAAAAGGTGAACAGACCGGTTATGCTTATTCCGAAAGTATTACACCTGATGCCATGCTGAAAGCTGCCAGAACTGCAGCAAATATTGCAGACGGCACTGCTGCTGTCTCTCCTGTCAGAATAAATGAATACATCTCTCCAAACTACTATCCTCTGAAGACTTCATGGGAAAATACATCAGTTAAGGATAAGATACCCTTTATTCAAAGGATGAATGATAATATATTCGCTGCCGACAAGCAGGTAATAAAAGTAAATGCAGTTCTCGGAGATTCCACATCATATATACTTTTCTTCAACTCAGATGGGCAGCTTGCATGGGATTATCGTCCCATGGTTCTGCTTTATGGAGTCTGTATTATGGAAAAGAACGGGCAGGTTGAGAATTTCTTTGTCGGCCGCTCTCATCGTATGGGTTCTGAATTTCTTACAAATGAGCTTGTTGATGAGCTTTCTAAGGAAGTTGTAGCAAAAACTTCCCTGTTATACTCTGCGACAAAACCAAAAGCAGGTGAAATGGAAGTAGTTATGGGCGCAGGCGAATCCGGCATCCTGCTTCATGAAGCTATTGGTCATGCCTTTGAAGCCGATTTTAACAGGAAGAACACGTCAATTTTTGCTGACAAAATGGGTCAGAAAGTTGCTGAAGATTTTGTTAAAATTGTTGACGACGGGACTTTACAGGGTAAACGCGGGGCAATAAATTTTGATGACGAAGGAAGTCCCACTGAAAAAACAGTGATAGTAAATAACGGAATCCTGACGAGCTACCTTCACGACAGGATCAGCTCTAAATTCTATAAAGTCAATCCTACAGGTAATGGAAGAAGACAGGATTTCCGTAATATCCCGATACCGCGAATGAGATGCACCTATATGGAAAACGGACCTCACAAGAAAGATGAAATCATTGCAAGTGTCAAAAATGGTGTATATGTTGAGAGTTTCAGCAATGGGGAGGTCAATATTGGTCAGGGTGACTTTACCTTTTTTGTAAAATTAGGATATCTTATCGAAAACGGTAAACTAACAAAGCCTATCAAGGATTTCAATATAATTGGCAATGGACCGCAAGCCCTTGCTGATATGGTAATGGTAGGTGATGATCTTGAGATAAATAACGGTATCTGGACATGTGGTAAAGACGGGCAGGGAGCACCGAATTCAATGGGAATTCCCACTGTCAAGATTAAAAAGCTGACTGTTGGCGGAATAAATGTTTAAAACCTGTAAAAGATATTGTTATGAATACAAATGAAAAATATACTCTCGCTGACCTGGTGATTGAACACGCTCTGAAAAGTGGTGCGAAACAGGTTTCGGTTAATATTTATGAAAACCGCAGCAATGACATTGAAATAAGAGACCAGAAAATTGACAGCCTGAAGGAATCAAACCAGAGCGGACTCTCTGTCAGCCTTTATGTCGATAACAAATATTCTGCACATTCGACAAACAGATTGAAGAAAGAAGAACTTTTCCGGTTTGTTGATGAGGCTATTAATGCTACACGGTTTCTGGCTGAAGATGAGTTTCGTTCACTTCCTGACCCGGAATTGTACTATAAGGGAAACGGTCCTGATCTGGTTATCTTCGATCCAAAACTGGATTCGATTGATGCCAAAACAAAAATTGATCTTGCAAACCAGGCACTCAATGAAGCCTATAAAAAAGATGACCGCATAATATCTGTAAGTTCTTACTATTCAGATAGTATAAGCAACTCAGTCATGGTGGCAAGTAACGGTTTCAGAGGTGATTCAGGCAGTACCAGGGTTTCATTGGTTGTCACCGTTTCGTTAAAAAGCCTCACAGGCCGTCCTAATGACTACTGGAGTGAGAATGCAGTGTTCCTCGATAAACTTAAAACTACTGACATCGGAAAGAAAGCCCTTGAGAGGACTATAAGAAAAATTGATCCCAAAAAAATTGCATCAGGAAAATATTCTGTTGTAGTTGATAATCGGAATGCAAGTAATTTGATCTATCCTGTTTTCGGGGCACTTCAGGGATCTAGTATGTACCAGAAACAATCATTTCTTGTCGGAAAGGAAAATAAGCCAATTGCCTCTCCTCTTTTGACTGCTTTTGATGATCCGTTGTTACAATCGGGATTTGGTTCAAGATTATTCGATGATGAAGGATTGGCTGCTGTAAGGCGGCCCATAATTGAAAAAGGAGTCCTTAAGAACTATCTTATTGATAATTATTATGGCAGGAAGCTTGGCATGAAACCTACTTCGCGTAACACTTCTAATGTACTCTTCAGCACCGGATCGAGAAATATTGGTGAAATCATAAGTTCTCTGAAAAAAGGAGTATTAATTACAGGGTTCATTGGCGGTAATTGCAATGGTTCAACCGGTGATTTTTCATACGGTATTGAGGGGTACTTTATCCAGGATGGAAAGATTGTTCACCCGATAAATGAAATGAATATTACCGGGAATATGAATCAATTCTGGTTCAGCCTTGCTGAAGTGGGTAATGATATCAATGAGAACAGCTCCATTAAAATTCCATCGTTAATGTT
>JBGPAF010000317.1:0-3336 GCA_041480535.1 Bacteroidia bacterium | reverse complement strand
TTTTGCCCTGCAGGCAAAGTAATTCGGCAAATTTTTCATGTTTTGTTGAGTCCATCTCAATTGCTTTCTGAAGCGCCTTTCGTGAAGATTCCATATCACCCAGTCGTGCAGTAATTGCACCAATTGCAAAATATGTTTCGGGCATATCCGGGTAGGTTTTCTTCCATTCTTCGGTTGCAATTTGTTTATACTCAGAATAATACTTTAAAGCTTCCTCTTTATTGTCCATTGACTGATAATTTATGCCCAGGTCATAAATTGCAGAAACCTCATCCTTGTTGCTTTCCCGGATTTTTTTCAATATATCTGTTGCCTCATTATAGTGTCCCTGAATCCGGCAGGTATGAGCCAGACGATATGTATTCATTAAGAAATCAGGATTGATATCATATGCTTTCCTTAAAGCTGTCTCTGCTTTTGAAAGACTGTCGAGCCCCAGATAGGATGAACCCAGATAAAAATATCCCCATTCATTCTCGGGATTGTCAGATAGCAATTTTTCAGCCCATACCAATGCTGAATCAACATTGCCTAACTTTTCAAGATAGATCCAGTTTATTCCGCCATAAGGAAGTATCATATCCGGAAAAATCCGTACGGTTGCTTTGTATTCCTTTAATGCTTCCTCATACTGACCTGAACTAAGGTAATACCATCCCAGGTTATTCCTGGCGGCTGCATCGTCGGGATACAATTCAATCCGCATCTTTGCATATTCTATGGCTTTTGGAAGATTGTGTTCTACATTTATTGTATAAAATGAGAGTATCCCGAGTCTTTCTTTTTCTGTAAGCTTATCAACCGATTTGACAGCCTGACTCAGTAGTTCACGTCCTTTAACAGGATCAAATTTCTCAATAAGAAGGTTCCCAAGTGAAGCCCTGGCTGATGTAAAGCCAGTATCAATTTTCAGAGCATTTTCGTAACATTCCCTTGCACCTTCAAAATCCATCATCAGATGACGGTCAATTCCCTGAGAATAAATTTTCAGAGCTTCAAGGGATGAAGTAGTTACTTTCTTTAAAGGTTTATCCTGACCCGCAATATTATATCTTGATTCACCGAGATTGCGCCGGATTTTTTTACTGAGAAGGTCCAGTTTTGACAGAATTTCATCCTTATTTTCAGCATTGAGCACTTCTGATCTTAGAATGTTGCCCGACCCGGTCTCCATGATTTTTGCGGCAATCGAGTATTTATTGCCGACCTCACTTATGCTGGGCACTATGTAAATATCAATACCTTCCCTGGCAGCAATTTCCCTTCCCGTTTTGTCATCCACAGGGTTGTTGGGATTTAATTTCATTCTTGTAAGGGTTTCAAGCATCCTCGATCGCGGGAATACATTTATATACCTTGATTGATTGGCAGTAAGCGAAAAAGCAGTATACAGGGATTTGTCAAAAACCGGATCATTTGTAAGATTTTCAAAATCAGTAATTACAACCCAGTCACGCTTTTCAAAAGGAACAGTATTTGCGCTGGAAAAAGTAAAGAGAATGACAACTGCAAATATTACTACAACTGAACTGTAACTATATATTCTGCCTTTCTGTTTATCTTGCTGGACTTTGTCTGCAAAAAGTTCATTACTGTAGGAGATCAGTTCTTCACGTGATTGAGAAACAGTTGATTTCCACCCTGAGAGTACATATTCGACATTGGATTTATTCTCATCTTTTACCTGTTCCTGATAATTGGTTCTCTTAATGCCTTCCGGTGTTATGTCATAGATCCAGGTAAGAATAATTAAAACGACAAGTCCGGCTGCCAGTAAAATGATAACAAGAGTTACACTCCAGGCAGGAAAACCAATACGAGGGAAGATCATATCAACAGCCTGCAGCAGCGCAAATGCACCAGCTACATATACTGTCATTGCACGGACAACCTTTCTCTGCTTAAGTTCCTGCCAGAACTGAACCGGATCTTTTAGCCTTCCAGCCATCAGGTTTCACAATATTTAGAATATAAAATTACACCATCCCTGAGCCAAAGTCAAGTGATAGCTAATTAATTATCAATCGGAGCCTGTATCTGAGGGTAATTTATTTCTGCCTTTTATAGTTTTCAATAAGTGTGATACCCGGATAGCCGATACCTGCGAGCTCAGGATAGTACTGGAAAGTCTCTTCCCTGGAATAGAATCCTGTTACGATTACATGGTAATAATCGTATTGTTTTACTATTTCAACCGGCAGGTTGAGTTTGGACATAATCTTTTTCTGTGCCTTCAGAGCCTGTGATTCTTTATGGTATATTGCTACCTGCAGGGCTATTGATGGTACCTGCACTTCACGTTTTTCTTCCTTTACAAGTCCGGCAGGCTTCTCCTCAACAATTCTTACAGATGTTTCATGCTGCACAACAGCTTTTTGTATTATTACTGGTACTCGTACAACAGGTTCTTCAGCCAGCTTTAATATGATAGGTGCTGTCCATTTGTCCTTTAATCCGAATTCACCGACAGCAGGATATAGTTCCTTTATTGCTTCCAGTACTGTCTGGTCGATAATAGGTTCATTCGGAGTCTCAAGTCTGTAGTATTTTCCTCCGCGTTCAATAATTGTCTTTTTATCGAGTGAAATTGAATATCCTTTCCTGAGTGCAATAGCACCTGATCCCAATCGGAATGCTCCTAATTGTATAGAAGCCAATTCGGCTGCTGATAGCGGAACTTCTCTTTCCATCTGTAATTCTTTTACCATTGCCAGGGAATCCTCTTTTGTGATAAGCACTATCTGCTGTTGTCTTGCCAATAGATGAATTATCCAGAGTTCCTTAAAGCCTATTTTATTCAGTTTGACTACGTTTTCGTCGACTTCCTCACGGGTAGGAAGTTCAAGTATTCTGACACGGTAATATTCACCCGCAATGGTAATCTGGACATCCTTCCCGAGTTCTTTCTCAAGCATTTTCTGGAAGCCTTCAGCATACTCTTTGCTCTTGAACGCGCCAATCTGGATTGCCCAGCTGTCCTGCGTTATTGTATAGACCACCTCGGATAATTCATGAATGATCATGATTGTTGTATCCTTTTCAGCAACAGGGACTTCAGTTATCAAGGGTTTGGCTGCGGTTGTATCGGCCGGAATCATTTTAAGTACAAAATCAAGTCCGTCAGCAATATCGCCATCGATGCCGCCGGCAATAGTGAACTGCCGGATCACTGGATCCGCTGTCATTCCAAGCTTATGCAGCTGTGCGGTATCGATTCTGGCACTGTATTTACCTGAGGCCAGTCCAAAATAACTGAAATATCCGTCATCTTCTGAAAGAGTTTTAGCCACAGGGTTATGATTGCTGTCAAAGAAGCTGATTATTATGCGTCCCTGA
>JBGPAF010000316.1:0-3336 GCA_041480535.1 Bacteroidia bacterium | reverse complement strand
AATAAGGAAAGTTTTCCTGTACCAGGCTGCTTACCTTATTGCCAAAGGATTGTTCTGGGGAAATATAATCGGCATCGGCCTTGCTTTCATTCAGCTTAAAACTGGTTTGATAACCCTCGATCCGACTTCATATTACATTAAAACAGTTCCAGTAAACCTTCAACTTTCACATATCCTTCTACTTAATACCGGAACAATGGCGGCAATTATACTGATGCTCCTGGTGCCTTCACAGCTTATAAGCAGGATCACACCTGCAAAGGCAATAAAATACGATTAGAAACTAAGGCAGAATACTGTCTCTTTTCCTGGTACTGATCTGACTTTCAGGTTTCCTCCATGCACTTTCATGATTTGCCTCGAAATACTGAGACCAATACCTGATCCGTTCTGCCGTGTAGTAAAAAAGGGGACAAAAATCTCATCAAGGTTTTCTGCAGGGATCCCGGGGCCATTATCAATAACGCATATTTCAGTATGATGATCGGGGCTCTTACCAGCCTGTATCATTATTTTACCACAAGGAGTATTCTCAACTGCCTCACGCGCATTCTTAACAATGTTAATCAATACCTGAGAAATCAGATTCTCATCAGCAAAGATTTCAAGATCAGGATCTTTGAGGGAAAAAGACATTTCAATTCTTCTATCTTTTTTCTGAGAGGTATAAAGTACTTTCAGGCGGCTGAACAGGTCAGATATTTTAACAATATGTCTGTCGGGCTCAGGTATCCTTGTAAGTTGTCTGTATGATTCCACAAATGACATAAGTCCTTTCCCCTGGTCCTTTATGACGTTTAATCCCTGCAATGTGGTGGAAATGGTTTTTGATGTTACCTGATCAGGTTCAACAGGATGCCCATCAGTGCTGTAAATATGTGACAGGCTTTCAGAAAGTGAAGTGATGGGCGTTATCGAATTCATTATTTCATGCATAAGAATACGGATCAGCTTCATCCACGATTCGACCTCCTTCTCATCCAGTTCACTCTTAATGTCCTGGATTGAAAGAATTAACAGCTCTTCATTATTTGTCCTGAACGATTCAGCCTTCAGCGACAGCTGTATTTCTCCCCTCTCAGTGCCAAGCGGCACAAGATGTCTCTCAGAGGGCTTTATACTGTTTATCGCCTGATAAAGCTTTTCGTCAATCCGTTCAAGCTGCTTTATATGAGTCAGAACATCAGTCTGAAGAAGTTTTCTTGCAGATGAATTGGAATGAAGGACGAATCCCTTATTGTCGAAAGTTATTATCCCGACGGCAAGGTGCTCAATTAAAATACGGAATTTCTGCTCCTGGTTCCTGTTCTCAATCTTAAGTTTCCGGATCTGCCCGTTGACCCTGTTCATATTCCTGTAAATCTCCCTTACTGTTTTGTTTTTTTCTTCAACAGGAAAGAAAAGGTTGGAATCATCATTTCTAACAGAATCAAAAAAGTACTTTATTTTTCTGTTTGTCGCATTGAGAAAAGATATCAGATTAACAGTAAGTATCACAATTGCCAGAAAAAAGACAATTGAGATCCGCAATGATTTATCAGCAGCGATCAGCCAGCCCAGGAGAATTGAAAGAGTAACGATTAACAATACTCTTAATAGTAGATTAATATATAGGTTTTTACTTATCATGTTTCTGTTTTTTTAACCTGTTATAAAGGGTTTGCCGCGTTATTCCAAGCTGTTCTGCTGCTGAAGTGAAATTGCCATTATTGTCTTCAACCGCCCGCCTGATCATTTTCTGCTCCATTTCATCAAGAGTAGTGAAAGAATTAGTGCCTGTAGGCGAAGATTCCTGCTTAAGGTATAAATCTTCCGGTTTTAGAACTGATGAATCGCTTAAGATCACAGCCTTTTCAACAGTATGCTGAAGTTCACGTATATTGCCCGGCCATGAATAATTAAGAAGCTTATCAGTTGCCTGCCTGTTGAGTTTAATGTCGGGCTTATTATATTTATAGATATACTTCTTCAGGAAGAATTCAGCAAGAATTACTATGTCATTTCCCCTTTCCCTGAGAGGAGGAAGTTCAATCTGGATTGTATTTATCCGGTAAAGAAGATCTTCCCTGAAGAGTCCTTCCTTAACCAAATTTTCAAGGTTCCTGTTAGTAGCACATATCAGCCTGATGTCAGTCGGGATTGGCTGATTTGATCCTATGCGTGTGATCTGGCGGTTCTCTATAGCAGAAAGCAGTTTGGCCTGAAGATGAAACGACAGGTTGCCTATTTCATCGAGAAAGAGTGTGCCATTATCAGCTGTTTCAAATTTTCCCTGGCGATTTTCGCGTGCATCAGTAAATGAGCCTTTCATATGACCGAAAAGCTCGCTTTCGAAAAGTGTTTCAGTTAGCGATCCTACATCCACTGTAACAAGTACTTCTCTCGACCTTGGAGACAAACGGTGGATCTCCTGAGCTATAAGCTCTTTTCCTATCCCGTTTTCGCCGGTTATCAAAACATTTGCATCAGTTTTTGCAACTTTCCTGACAAGGTTCATGACTTCAATAAGCTGTGGTGATGATCCTACTATTGGCCTTTGTTCCCTGTTAATTACTTTTTTAAGTTCATCCTCCCTCTCTTTCAGGACTTTAACTTCTTTTTTTGAAAGACTGAGCTGTAATGCGAGCCTGAGAGTTGCAATAAGTTTCTCATTGTCCCATGGTTTAAGTATGAAATCGGACGCACCAGCCTTCAATGCTTTTACCGCTGTGTCGATGTCACCGTAAGCAGTTATCATTACAACAGAAACATCAGGATTTGTCTCCTTGATTTTATTGAGCCAGAAGATCCCTTCATTCCCAGTATTTACTCCGGCACTGAAGTTCATGTCAAGAATAACAAGGTTGTAATCCTTATTTCGCAGTTCCATAGGGATCTGATTCGGATTTGAAATTGAGGTGATCTCCCCGAATACCGGTGTAAGAAGGATATCGAGGGCGCTCAGGATGCTTTTGTTATCGTCAACAACAAGGATACTGCCGTTTTGATGGGACATTTTGATATATATTATTGATCAACATTTTAATTTTTTTTAATCGCTGGCGCGGATTTAGCGTAGCGTAATCCGTGCCATATCGTTTAAGGCACCGATTTCAAATCGGCGCCAGCAATAATATATTGCTGATTAACTCAGTGTAACTTCGAGGTTAAGGTAATCTAAAAAATAACTTAAATCAAAAAACCGTAAAATTATTTTACAGACTATTGCCTTTGTCAATGAAATCAGATATTTTTACAAACAACAATGTAGCCCCCATTTAGTGAGTTTCAACCCCCCAACCCCCAAGTTGGGGGGCTTAAGAGCTTAACGAATAGCAAGACTAAAGTCCCCCATTT
>JBGPAF010000315.1:0-3350 GCA_041480535.1 Bacteroidia bacterium | reverse complement strand
TCGCGGGCTTTTACTACCCTGAAAGCCTTAAAAGAATAGAACTTTGTTTCTTTGCCGATCTTCAGCTTTACGCCAACAACAAGCTGCTGGTTAGGATCATTCTGTCCGGAAGGAACTGTGCTGACCAGCAAATCCTTAATTATACCAATAGCATCGCCATCAGCTCCGAATACTTCTTTCCCGGTAATTCCGCTTAAATAAAATGTTGTGAGTGAAGTCATAGTCACCTCCTTACTGTTTCTGACATAGCAGGAAGCGACCGGATGAACAGTCTGGCTCCTCTATATCAGGATATTATTGATTATACTCGCAGGGCCGTCGTCCATTTGATAATGAAAATTGATTTCGCGGCATAAAAGTAAATTTCATCATTTAACTTTCCAAATAAAAATAGAAGAAAGTGACTGGAGTGCCTAGAGTGTCTAAAGTACTTAGAGTTAATGAACTTTAAGCACTCCACACTTTAGCTCACTCCAAGCTTATATTATAAAAGGTATAATTGCTTTTCTGCTGCGGGGATATTCTTGAAAATGCTTTTTGTACCATATGTGAGATGCAATTGCCCGAGGGAAAAGGTTTGCAAATGTAAATACAGAAAATGCCAGACCGGGTAATGACCATGTCATGATCGCCCACCCTGCCCATTCGATGATCTCTCCGAAATAATGAGGTGATGATATATAATTAAAAAGCCAGCCGCGCGGAATTACATATTCCCCAGGATTGTTTTTTCTGAGACTTCGGAATTTCCAGTCGGCTGTTTTGTTTATAATAAAACCTGTTATGAATATTAAAATTCCGGTAATAAACTGCCATGTTAAAAGCCATGATGTATTGTAGCTGTACAGATTGAATACGCCAAAACCATTTGCAAAACCATTGAGACAGTTAAAGATTATTGCCATAGAGGCAACTATCAGCGGGTATGGCTTTTCCCTGCCTGCCTGACTGAAAGGATAGATAAAAGTCCGCTGAATATAATGAGTCAACCATAAAATGAGGAAAATTATCTCAGGAAAGGTCTTAATATCAGCAGTGATAAAAAAAAGGGCCATAAGGAATGGTGACGGGAATTCCATGATCATCCATGCCCACTTCGACTTAATTGAAGGTCCCCATCCTTTTCTTGAAAATTTGCCGTAGGGAGCTGAAATAAAAAACAGGAGAATAAAAACAACTACCGCAAAGCTGAAGATCAGAATTATTGAATATTTATAGAGAATATTCATAGGAAATTATCCTTTTTCGCGTTTTGCCCACAACCCCCGCCAGCTGGCGGAGGGCTGGAGGGTAAAATAATTTGTGTAACGTTCTTTAGTATTTTTACTTTTCTACTCAAAATTCTTATATCAGGTGTGAATGATGTCATTCGTGCAATTTATAAACAAATATTTGATAATTTTGATGTTCCGATTTAAGACAATTATTTAATCTTCTGATGCAGGATCCGGGAAAATACTTTAATCAGTTTCGCAAAAATATAGTTGGTATAAAAAACTCTATCGAAACTCCTAACGGGGAAAAGAAACTTATCTATGCTGACTGGATAGCGAGTGGCAGGTTATACAAGCCCATCGAAAAAAGGATCTCAGAGGAACTGGGACCCATGGTAGGGAATACTCATTCTGAATCATCGGCAACCGGTAAAGCCATGACTGATGCTTATCACATGGCACAGAAAATTGTCAAGCGGCATGTAAATGCAGATGAGAATGATGTTTTGATCTTTACCGGTACCGGCATGACTTCGGCAATTGCCAAACTGCAGAGAATTCTTGGATTGAAAGTGCCCGAGCAGGCAATTAATTACTGCGTATTCACTCATGGCGAATACAATACCTGCAGGGAGATTCCGAATGAAAACCGCCCGGTTGTTTTCTTAACTCATGCTGAGCATCATTCAAATCACACATCATGGTTTGAAACGCTTGCAGAAGTCGTAGTTCTTGAGCCAGCTTCTGATTTGAAAGTTGACCCTGATATGCTCCGCGAGAAAATAGTTAAATACAGAAACCGTCCGTTGCTGATTGGCTCATTTACTGCCTGTTCAAACGTTACTGGCTATATGCCTCCCTATTATGAGCTTGCAAGGATAATGCATGAAAATAACGGATATTGCTTTGTTGATTTTGCTGCTTCAGCTCCATATGTTGACATAAATATGCATCCGTCCGACAAAATGGAGCAGCTTGATGCTGTTTTTTTCTCCCCTCACAAGTTTCTCGGAGGTCCGGGAAGTGCAGGTGTCCTTGTATTTAACAGGCAGCTGTATAAGAATGAGACTCCTGACACCCCGGGTGGTGGCACAGTGAAATGGACCAATCGCTGGGGAGGATACAGCTACATAAGCGATATTGAAGTAAAGGAAGATGGCGGAACGCCTGGATTTCTGCAGGGTATAAAAGCTGCTCTGGCGGTTACCCTTAAAGAAAAAATGAATACTCAAAAAATCCACCAGCGCGAAAAAGATCTGACTGAACTGGCATTCAGAGAACTCAAAAAGATAAGCGGATTGCATATTCTTGCCGAAAATATCACTGACCGGCTTGGAGTATTTTCATTTTATCTTGACAAAATTCATCATAACCTGGCGACCAAGTTATTGAACGACAGGTTTGGGATCCAGGTAAGAGGAGGTTGTTCATGTGCCGGAACTTATGGACATTTTCTATTGAATGTCGATTTCAAGCTTTCGAAGGAGATCACCGACAGGATCGATGCTGGGGATCTCTCCATGAAACCTGGCTGGGTAAGATTATCGCTTCACCCTACAATGACTGATGATGAGCTGATGTTCATAACAGACGCTATAAGACAAGTTGCAGAAAATGCTGAGGAATGGGGTAAAGAATACGGTTATAATCAGCATACGAACGAGTTTCATCATTCAGGATATACTGACAAAAATCTGTCAGCCTTTTTCAAATGGTTCGAACTTGATTAATAATCAGAACAAAAGCCGGGATCCTTATTAATCAGCAGGAATATTTGGAAATATATTTTTATTTAAGTCTGCAATAGTTACTTTTGCGGTCAGAAAAAATCCGGCCCGTAGCTCAGCTGGCAGAGCAGCTGACTCTTAATCAGCGGGTCGAGGGTTCGAGTCCCTCCGGGCCGACGAGGAATGAAAGGAGAGATTGGATGGAATAAGTTTCCATTTAATCTTTTTTGTTTCAGATCAGTTATTTTGAGTTTTCTGCATGAATTTATCGTGACAAGCCTTAAGATTCCTGCCATATCAAGCTATCATCATACGAGAATGATTCGTGTTTACTAATGTTTCGCATTTGATATTAATTAGTATTTGATAATCATTCTCATTTAACATTTATTATCATTTAACAATCATT
>JBGPAF010000314.1:0-3351 GCA_041480535.1 Bacteroidia bacterium | reverse complement strand
GTCCTGATTCAGGAAAACAGGAACTATGAATATTATCTTCCGGTAGAAAGTAATAATGTTCTTTTCGGAAACATTGCTGTTTCAGTTGATTATCAAAAGTACTTCGGTGAGATTTTCACAGCTTTCAATTTAAAGGATTACCAGTGGCAATGGGTGCTGAATGATATTGGTGAGGTAATCTATAACAATAATGAAGAAAACCTGAAGTATTTCGAGCTGCAGAAAATTACTGAAGGTCTTGCAACCGGTGCAGTTGAAAATCTTATTCATAAGGCTGAAGGTAACGGAAGAACCCGGGAAATAATTTCATCCTATTATTCAACCAAGCTCCTTCAAAGAAATTTCGGACTTGTATTTTCATCACCTACCGATAGAATTCAAAAATACATTATCAAGAATTCGCTCCTTATGGGTTTAGGAACCCTTTTAGCCTTTCTGCTGATATTGTGGTTCTTATGGAAGATGATGAAAGCACAAAATGCAGAAATAGAACGGCTTGGTGCATCTGAAAAGATGCTTTTCAAAATGATCGAAGAGATGCCGGTTGGTGTTGTGATCCATAATAAGAACAGGGAAATTATCAAAGCCAACAGAAAAGCAGCGGAACAGTATTCATTTTCAGGCGAAGCTGAAATGACTGGCAAAATATTCCCGGAAACGGCCGTTACTGATGAGAACAACTATTTTTCAAAGCATCTGGGAGGCATCTTCAGTCCCGATCAGTTTGTTATTCTCCAGAAGGATGCCGGGGAGATAATCTTATTCAGGACCAGCATTCCTGTAAATTTCCGGAGCAAAGATGCCATTATGGAAATGCTTGTCGATGTCACCATGCTTGAATCGGCAAGAAAGCAGGAGGCCAAAGCCAGTTCAGCCAAATCAGAATTCCTCGCCAGGATGAGCTATGAGGTCCGTACACCGCTGAACGGGATTATAGGCATGACAGATATTCTTGAAAAGCAAAGCCTCACAAATGAGGCAAGAGAAGTTTTAGGACTGCTTCGCCGTTCTTCTGAGGTGTTATTGAATATAATCAATGATATTCTTGATTTTTCAAAAATAGAATCAGGAAAAATGATCCTGGACGAAATACCTTTCAACCTCAGGGAAGAGATAGTTTACTGCTATGATCTCGCCAGAACAGGGATTGATGAAGGTCAGGTCACCCTTAATTGTAATGTTGATGAAAATGTACCGGATAAAGTAATAGGCGATCCTTCCAGACTCAGGCAAATACTGACCAATTTCATTAACCATTCAATCGACAGCACCTCCAAAGGAAAAATAAACCTGAAGTGTTGTTTAAAAGATGCAACTGACGGGATGTTACGGCTGGGATTTGAACTGGCTGATACAGGAAAAAGCTTTGACAAAGCTACCCTGACAAAAATATTTGGCGATTATATCAATATCGAATCAAAAATTCATCAGAATGATGATGCATCAGGTTTCGGCACGATCCTGGCCAGACAGCTCATTAATTTAATGGGAGGCGAATTTTCGGTCGAGAGTCCCTCGGGACTTGACGGAGATCAGGGTAAAAAAATCAATTTTACAGTTGTTGTCTATTCCAATGAAAAACCTGATAAAGATTTGCATTTTGACGATATATTGTCATTCGGACAAATTAGAACGCTGGTGATCACGGGAAGCCAGACACGTGATGAAGAGATTCTCGGAACACTGCACAAGCTGGGCCTTGCACTGACCGTCACAACTTTCCAGAAATCGACTGTAAGGCAGATAAAATCCAGCCTTGCTTATCCCCAGACCAGATATCACCTTGTAATTATACTTGATGATAAGGAATTCAACGGGTTTGAAGCTGCAAAAGAGATCTGGGAAAATAATCTTTCAGTACAATTCATCATGACAATTATAAGTTCAAATGATGTCACAGGCAATCTGCTGAAATGCATTACATTGGGGATCGATCATTATATTGTGAAACCTTATGAAATAAAAGAGCTTTACGAAACAGTTAAAAGCAGTTTTCCGCAGGTTGATAAGAGCGCTCCTGAGGGTGAAAAAGAAATTGTAAGAAAGAATCTCCGGATCCTGATTGTCGAGGATAATAAAATGAATCAGAAAGTAGTTGGGACAATGCTGAAAAGCCTTGGATACTCTTTCGACTTTGCGGATAATGGTTTTGAGGGGTTTATTCAGGCTAAAACCCGCAGGTATGATGTAATCTTTATGGATCTGATTATGCCCGAGATGGATGGCTTTGAATCGGCACGCAAGATCCTCGAATACGATAATACATTGCTTATAGCGGCATTTACAGCTGATAACATGCCTGATTCAAAACGCAAGGCTGAGCTTTCGGGGATAAAGGAATTCATATCCAAGCCTGTCAGAATAGATGATCTGAAAAGATTCTTTTCCAGGTACTTTATCCGGAATTAGCAGATCTCTTCTTAAATCTGACACGATAAATGCCGCGAATATTTAAATTTACGGCTTCAGAAGATGTATCAGGTAAAAACCAAAACAGATATTGCCACATTTCTTAAGCTGGCTGATAAGATTCCGGTTATAGATGTCCGGTCTTCTTCTGAATTCAATTCAGGCCACATCCCTGCCGCTGTTAACATACCTTTGTTTGATGATACTGAAAGAGAGACTGTAGGCATCAAATACAAAAAAGAAGGACGTACAAAAGCCATCCTTGCCGGATTACAGCTGGCAGGTCACTCGATGCATTTGAAACTTGAGCAGGCGCTTAAGATTTCAAAAGATGGCCGGCTTCTTGTCCACTGCTGGAGAGGAGGGATGAGATCTGAAGCAATGGCATGGCTTTTTTCCCTTGGCGGCATTAAAACAGATGTTCTGGAAGGCGGGTACAAATCATACAGGCATTTTGTTCTTGAAAATCTTTCGATAAACAGGAATATGATAATTCTGGGAGGCCTGACGGGAAGTGGAAAGACTCATATATTGAGATATCTGAAAGAGAAAGACCATCAGGTTATTGATCTTGAGGGACTTGCTAATCACAAAGGCTCGGCATTCGGTTCCCTGGGGCAACTTCCCCAGCCGTCGTCGGAACATTTTGCCAATCTGTTATTTGATAAATGGAAACAGATTGATCCGGTTCAGCCGGTCTGGCTCGAGGATGAAAGCAGGAACATTGGCACAGTTTTCATGCCTGAGGAATTTTTTCTGAATATGCAAAAGAATCCCGCTATCATCCTTCTGATGGATATAAAAACCAGACTTCCGCGGCTGATTGAGGAATACTCAGGCTATTCATCAGATGAGCTTGTATCATCGGTTATGAAGATAAGCAGACGCCTTGGAGGGGACAGGACAAAAGAAACGACTGAAGCTGTTCAGAGAGGTGATTTC
>JBGPAF010000313.1:0-3355 GCA_041480535.1 Bacteroidia bacterium | reverse complement strand
TACTAAGCAGCAGGTTTGCCGTTGTGTATTTTCCGGGAATGGCAATCCGGGCATTATTAATCTTCCCGGCATCAATTAATTTCTTACTTATCAGGAGAGGTCCATTGCCGTATCCCAGAGCACTTCCGGAATCGAGTATTAAATAATTTTCAGCAGCATAAGCATAAGCATGACAGCTTATTTTGGTAATATCGACTTCGGAGGCAAACGCTTTTTTATTAAGCTCCTCAACATCAGAAAGAAAATAATCAAACTCCAGCCCTTCTGTGTCGATCCTGCCATTAACCAGTGCATCAAAAATGAATGTATCATTCGGGCACGGTGAAAAACCCAGTGTTAACTTCATCTCTTTATTAAAACAATAACATAACTTCTTCAAGCTTCTCCGACAGGTTATCAATTGCGAGCCGGATATTCCATTTTTCCTTATTACGGGGGCCCACTTTATTGGAGACCGATCTCAGCGCGAGGAAAGGTATTTTCTCCCGGCTGCAAATATAAAAGAAAGCAGCTCCTTCCATTGTCTCAATATCAGGATGATATCTATTTGATATCATTTTGATATTATAATGCGAGCCAGTGGCCATATTGACTGTAACAGCCTGCACAGACCTTAGCAATTCACACGTCTTTGTTACAAAACTGTTCTCGGAAAAAATCCTGCCTCCCCTGAAAGGAAATTTATCAGGATTTTCCAGGCCGGCTTCAGCAAGCGTAAGAAAGCCATTGCCTGTATCTATTCCGGCATCGGCAAAGCAGTCTGAAACAGGCACCACAACTTCTCCTGTCATTAGATCATCCTTAAAACTTCCGGCTATTCCGATGTTTATAGCAAGATCAGGGTTAACGCCTGATGAAATACATTTTGTCAATGACCATGCTGTAGCCACCGATCCGACACCTGTAACAAGAGGGAAAATTTCATGGTTGTGAAATAAAAATCCATCCCTGGTGTTTTTTATTCCCGGTAAAATTTTCAAGGCATCTGCTTCACTCTGGGTAGCTGTAACAAACAGGATTCTTAAAGACATGTCAGTTGAAAAGTGTTTAATGCATAATTTACCGTATAAATATATTGTTTTAAGATTGAAAAAGATCAACATAATTGGTTAATATTGCAGCGTTAATGACCTGTTTATGATCTACATTACACGTAAGGAACAATTTAGCGCCGCCCACAGGATGTACAGGGAAGGGTGGTCGGATGAAAAAAATTTTAATGTTTTTGGCAAATGTTCAAATCCCAACTGGCATGGACACAACTATGTCCTTCATGTTACAGTAAAAGGAGATATCTCTGAAGAGCTGGGTCTTTTTATAAACCTGAGTACACTTAAGCAGATAATTAAAGAGAAGATTATTGATAAGGTCGATCATAAAAATTTAAATATTGAAGTCAGTTTTATGCGTGGGAAAATTGCCACCACTGAGAATCTTGCAATATCAATCTGGAATGAACTGAAACCAGCCATTGAAAAAGAAGGGGCTGTTCTTCACTGCATAAAAATTGGCGAAACTGAAAATAACACTATTGAATATTATGGCTAAAAAGATTGAAAGTATAAATAACGGCAGTGGAATATCTCCAAAAGGGTATAATAAAGTTGAATCCTGGGATGCTGACAACATTAACGAACTGTCATCGATTTACTATAGAGTTCTTAAACTTCTTGGTGAAGATCCTGACCGTGAAGGACTGAAGGGAACACCTGTACGAGTTGCCAAAGCACTCAATTTCATGACAATGGGATACGGCCAGAATCCATGTGAGATTATAAACTCAGCAAAATTCAAGGAAGATTATAAGCAGATGGTGATTGTCAAAGATATCGAACTCTATTCAATGTGCGAGCACCACATGTTGCCCTTTTTCGGGAAAGCTCATGTTGCATATATTCCAAATGGCTACATAACCGGATTGAGCAAAATCGCCAGAGTTGTTGAAGCTTTTGCACGGAGATTACAGGTTCAGGAAAGATTGACCATGCAGATAAGAAACTGTCTTCAGGACTGTCTGAATCCCATGGGAGTAGCTGTTGTTATTGAAGCCCAGCATATGTGCATGCAGATCAGAGGAATACAGAAGCAACACTCAGTTACAACAACCTCAGCCTTCACCGGAATATTTCTTGATCAGCTAAATACCCGCGAAGAATTTGTTCATCTTATTGGATCAAACCTTCATTAAGACCTATGAAAGCTTATGTTTTCCCCGGTCAGGGGGCGCAATACCCCGGAATGGGTAAAGATCTGTATAATAACTCACTCCTGGCTAAGGAGATGTTTGAGAAAGCAAACTCAATATTGGTATTCAGGATCACCGACCTGATGTTTAACGGGACTGAAGAGGATCTTAAACAGACAAAAGTGACCCAACCCGCAATATTTCTTCATTCAACAATTCTGGCAGCTGTTCTGGCAGATTCCTTTAAACCGGAAATGGTTGCAGGACATTCACTTGGTGAATTCTCGGCTCTTGTTGCCAACAAATCGTTTTCGTTTGAGGATGGCCTTATCCTTGTCTCAAAAAGAGCTGGTGCTATGCAAAAAGCCTGTGAAATATCCCCTTCAACCATGGCAGCAATTATAGGATTGGACGACTCTGTTGTTGAAGATATCTGTAAATCAGTAGGGCAGACAGTGGTCGCTGCAAATTACAACTGCCCGGGACAAGTAGTTATTTCAGGTTCAAACGAAGGTATTGATAAAGCAATTGAGTTACTAAAGGCGAAAGGGGCTAAGATGGCAGTTAAGCTGGCAGTGGGCGGGGCATTTCACTCACCCCTTATGGAACCTGCCAGAATTGAACTCGAAGAAGCTATCCGTGAAACAAACTTCCATAATCCCCTGTGTCCGGTATATCAGAATGTAAATGCCAGGCCTTCAAACGATCCTGATGAAATTAAAGCAAACCTTATTGCCCAGTTGACTTCGCCGGTCAGATGGACCCAGACTGTAAAAAATATGATTTCAGATGGCGCAGTTTCTTTTACTGAAGTAGGCCCCGGAAAGGTTTTGCAGGGTCTTATTAAAAAGATTAACAAGGATGTGATGACTGATGGAGCTTCACTTTAGGCACTTTAGGCACTTTTAATTGGTTTTAAGATCACTCCCTTATGGGTCTTCCCATCCACCATTATCTCAAGTGGCTTATCAAATCTTATATGCCTGATGTGTTCATCTTCATATGAAGCCTCCAAACTGTTAAGGCATTCCACATCATAAAAGCCTTCGTTGATATAGGGATTTATTGTAAAATAACCTATGCGGAATGAAGTGAGATTCTGAAAGAAATGTGTTCCCTGGCTGGGATCGATCCTGTAACTTTTCAAGCCTGATTCAATAATTATTCTCG
>JBGPAF010000312.1:0-3372 GCA_041480535.1 Bacteroidia bacterium | reverse complement strand
GGTAACGAATGGCAGCAATTTGTATCATCTGTTACAATTCCGGTTGATACTATTCCTTCACCAAGAGCTAATGCGATCCTGAGGATGCCCGGAAAGGGAATAGCCTGGTTCGATATGATCCAGGTTTTTGAAGCTAAGGATATACACAGATGTATCAATCCGGAAATAAAAAAACTCTGGGAATATTAATTATTGAGATTAGAATATTTAGAAAAAATAAAAAATATGAACAAATTATTTATTTCAGTATTATTCGTTCTCATATTTCTATTTTCAGGATGTTCCGGGAAAACGGAGAACATTAACTATAATGGGAATCCGGCACCTTTGAAACAGAATGCTTACATCAAACTCCCACTGGGTGCGATTAAACCTGAAGGCTGGCTCAAATCGCAGCTTGAAGCACAGGCTGAGGGTCTGACCGGAAATATCGATGACTTCTGGCCCGACCTGGTCAATTCATCATGGAGAGGCGGCAACGGAGAAGCCTGGGAAAGAGGTCCCTACTTTTTGGATGGCCTTGTTCCACTGGCATATCTTCTTGATGATGAAAAGCTTATTAAAAAAGTAACCAACTGGATCGAGCCTATTCTTGCAAGCAGCAGCGATACCGGCTGGTACGGACCTGCAAAAAATAAGGACCGTTGGCCGCTTGCAGTTGCAAACAAGGTCCTGATGCAATACTATGAAGCTACAAATGATAACCGTGCAATTGAAGTACTGAAAAACTATTTCAGGTATCTGCATGAGACCCCACCTGACTGGCCCGACAAGGAATGGCGCGGAGTAAGGGCAATGGAAAATGCAGTAACAGGCTACTGGCTCTACAGGCAGACAAAGGAGCCCTGGATATTGGATGTAGTGAAATCCATTCAGGAAAACAGCTCCGACTGGACCTCTTATTATGAAAAATTTCCATGGGATTCGGCAGCATCAGCAGAGAAGAAAATTCCTTTGAACTGGGGACCGGATGGTCTTACTGCCCATGTAGTGAACAATGCAATGGCGATAAAATATCCGGGGCTGTGGTTTCAACAATCAGGTGATATAAGATTCAAAAATGCAGTCTTTGACGGGATCAACAAGTATGACATTAATCACGGGCAGGCCGGAGGCAGGTTTTCAGGTGATGAGCATCTTTCGGGAAAATCTCCCGACCGAGGAACCGAGCTTTGCTCTGTTGTGGAATATATGTTTTCACTCGAAGAACTTTATGCAATTTTTGGCGACAACCGGCTGGCCGACAGGCTTGAACTGCTTGCTTTCAATGCATTGCCGGGTACAACCACACCTGATATGTGGGCTCACCAGTACGACCAGCAGTCGAACCAGATCTTGGTAAACAGCGAAAAGAGAACCTGGAGCACAAATGGCAACTATTCCAATATTTACGGGCTGATGCCCAATTTTGCCTGCTGCCTGGCAAACATGCACCAGGGCTGGCCAAAGTTCACCCAGAGTCTCTGGATGGCAACAAATGACAATGGTCTTGCAGCGGTTGCTTATGGCCCCTCAAGAGTTAAAGCAAAAGTAGGAAACGGTAAAGAGGTTACAATTCTTGAAGAGACAGATTATCCTTTCAAGGGACTGGTCAAATTGAGTATTGTTACAGATAAACCCGTGAGATTTTCTCTTTATTTAAGGATCCCCGGCTGGGCTGAAAACGGGGTAATAAACTACAAAGGAAAAACAATTGCCGGCAAAGGAGGTTCAACAGTTAAGCTATATGCACGATGGGATCCTGATGACACTGTCACCCTTGAACTGCCAATGAATATCAGAGTCGAAAAAAGATACAACAATTCATTGTCAGTTCTGAGAGGTCCGCTCTATTTTTCGTTAAGAATAGACAAAGAGTACAGGAATGTTAAAATTAACTATGATAATTTCGGCTATAAGGGGAGTGTTGACTGGGAAATATATCCCGGGAGTCCATGGAACTATGGTCTTATGATTGACAAAAACGACCTGGCCAGAGGAGTGAAACTGGAAGAGAATGAAGTAAGCAGGTATCCTTTTGCGGATAAAGGAGATATGATATGGTCAGCCGATTCGGCAAAATATATTCCCTGGGAAAAAGATGCAGCAGTTGTGATAACAACACGTGGAATGGAAATTCCGGCCTGGACGCTGAAAGATAACTCCGCGGATATTCCGCCACTGAGCCCGGTCGCGCCTGAAGGCAAAACTGAGGTAATTCAGCTTGTGCCGTACGGCAGTGCAAAGCTCAGGATTACAGAGTTCCCGGTAATTGATATGACTCAGATGGCTGATGTTTTATCACCCCCTACTCCCTAAAGAGGGTCCGTTTTTTCCTTGAGCCATTGTTTTTCTTCTCCGGAGAGGAAAGGGCTCAGTTTATCATAGACTTCCGAGTGATATGAATTCAGCCAGTCGATCTCTTTCTGATCCAGAAGTGATCTGTCAATCAATGATTTTTCTATATAACATAATGATACAGTATCAAATCGAAGGAACTGGCCAAATTCAGTCTCTTCATCTTCATAACACAGAATGAGATTTTCTATCCTTATGCCATACTCACCCTCCCTGTAAATAGCCGGTTCATTTGAGGTCAGCATTCCGGCTTCTATATAAGTCTTATTGTCTGCAGGACTTATGCTCTGAGGACCCTCGTGGACATTAAGGCAATAGCCAACCCCATGACCTGTTCCGTGAGAATAATTCAATCCCGATCCCCACATTGCTCTTCTGGCAATGAAGTCAAGCTGGTATCCCCTGGTCCCATTAGGAAACTTTGCAAGGGCAAGATTAACATGACCCTTAAGAATAAGAGTAAAGTCCTTTTTTTGTCCGGGAGCAGGAATGCCGACAGGTATTGTCCTTGTAATATCGGTTGTCCCTCCCATATACTGTCCTCCCGAATCAACCAGTAATAAGCCTCTCTCTCCTATTTCGGAGCCTTTACCTTCCTCAGGAGTGTAATGAGGCGAAGCACTGTTTTCGTTGAAAGCTGTGATAGTTGCGAACGATGGTTCTATAAAGTCCTCCTGAAGTGACCTGAATTCAAGGAGTTTATCAGCAAGGGAATTCTCGGTCATTGTCAATTTGCCATGGTTACTGTCAAACCAGTATAAGAACTTCGTAAGTGCAACTCCATCCCTTATCATTGTATTCCCGATATTTACGATTTCCGTCTTGTTCTTTATTGATTTAAGCCGTGCAGGAATATTTATATCCTCAATAATCTTTGATTTCTTTGATATTGAATTATAAAGAGCAACAGATGTTGTGGCAGGATTTATCAGAACGGAAGATCCTTCTGTAACAGTTGATACTACATTTGAAGTTTCCTCATATGGTAAAATGACAATTCCAAGTTTGTCAAATTCTGAAGCAATTTTTAACGGG
>JBGPAF010000311.1:0-3381 GCA_041480535.1 Bacteroidia bacterium | reverse complement strand
CAATTAAAAGCTGGCTTATTGAAGACAAATCCCAGAAAGTACATTCGACCCGTGAAATAGAAAATGCCAAGTTTTCAATTACCAGCTATAAATTAATAAGGCGGCAGAACAATTACGGACTTCTTGATGTCAAAACTGATACAGGTCGTAAGAACCAGATAAGGGTCCATCTTTCAGATATTGGCTGTCCCATTGTCGGGGACAGGAAATACGGTGCGTCAAGTGATTACATAAGGCGTATCAGGCTTCATGCTTATTCTTTATCGTTTCCCCATCCGGTGAGCGGGGAGATGATGACTGTTCTCTCACCAATGCCTGATGGTTTCTTTTCACTTAAAGCGAAGGATGAGCACTATAAGTAGTACGGAACCTGTCGCCTGCAAAAGCAGTAAAGATTTAAATAATTAACAATAGATTTCAACATCTCAAACAGTCCCAACTGTTTCCTCATTTCGTATTTTGAAATGAGGAAAAGCTTTTGTAAAATTGTACCTTAATTGAAGATTACTCATAACTAATTAAATATCAATAATATGAACACACAGGATTATATAAACCGCGAAGACAAGTATGGTGCACATAATTACCATCCCCTTCCGGTGGTTCTTGAAAGAGGTGAAGGTCCATTTGTATGGGATGTTAATGGAAAGAGATATTTCGACTTTCTTTCAGCATATTCTGCAGTTAACCAGGGTCACTGCCATCCGAAAATAGTAAAGGCTATGACTGATCAGGCGCAAAAGCTTGCACTTACCTCAAGGGCATTTTATAATTCTGTGTTGGGAGAATATGAGGAGTATGTTACAAAGTATTTTGGCTATGATAAGGTTTTACCAATGAATTCAGGTGCCGAAGGTGATGAGACCGCACTTAAGCTCTGCCGTAAATGGGCCTACAAAAAAAAGGGAATTAAGCAAAATAATGCCAAGATAATCTGCTGTGAGGGCAATTTTCACGGAAGGACAATCACGATAATCTCAATGTCAACCGATCCTGATGCAAGAAATGATTACGGACCTTTTACACCGGGTTTTATTATTATACCTTATAATGATTTAAATGCGCTCGAAAATGCGCTGAAGGATCCGGATGTTGCAGGTTTCCTTGTTGAACCGATCCAGGGTGAAGCCGGCGTTTTTGTACCCGACGAAGGATATCTTAAGAAATCATACGACCTCTGTCAAAAACATAATGTCCTCTTTATTGCAGACGAAGTACAGACTGGCATAGCCCGCACCGGTAAGCTTCTTGCCTGTGACCATGAAGGTGTGCGTCCGGATATTCTTATACTAGGTAAGGCATTATCAGGAGGTTTAATGCCTGTGTCAGCCGTGCTGGCCGATGATGATATTATGCTTACAATAAAGCCGGGAGAACATGGATCGACATTTGGCGGCAATCCCATTGCAGCTAAAGTCGCTATTGCTGCGCTAAATGTGATCAAGGATGAGAAACTGGCCGAAAATGCCGAGCGTCTTGGAAAGATATTCAGGGATGAAATGAGAAGCGTTAAGTCTGACTTGATTGAGCTTGTAAGAGGCAAAGGTTTGCTGAACGCTATCGTGATCAGGCCTAAGAACGGAAAGAGTGCATGGGATGTATGTCTGGCAATGAAGGACGAGGGATTGATAGCAAAACCAACACATGAGCATATCATACGTTTTGCACCTCCTCTTGTCATAACCGAAGCACAGCTTAGGGAAGCCATAGGTCTCATAAAAAAAGCATTTAAACTTTTTGAATAACAAGTTGTTAATAAAATAGTAATCTGTCTCCTGATAAAAGGGGATCCTTATAAAATAATATTTTATGCGTTATATTAATGTTTTGAAATCAGTTAACAGGATTCAACCTGTTATTCTATTTTTTTTGCTTATCCCCTTTTCATGCAATAATCCGGTTACCAGGGAAATCACTACTGGGGAGCTTCAGGACCATATCAAATTTCTTTCGTCCGACTCATTGAAAGGAAGACAGACAGGAACAGCCGGAGACAGTCTGGCCGCATTGTACATAAAAACCCAGTTTATGCTATCCGGTCTTGTACCTCTTTCCGGCGATGGTTTTCAGAGATATGAGGTCACTGATAAAGTGATTGCCGGGGATAAGAATTTTTTATCGGTGAACGGTGAAAAGATCAATCCATCTGCCGATTTTATACCATTTTCTTTCAGCGGTAACTCCGAACTTAATGCCAGTGTGATATTTGCCGGTTACGGGTTCAACATAAGCAATGACAGCCTGCAATGGAATGATTATGAGAAAATTGATGTAAAAGGGAAATGGGTTCTTTTGCTACACGGTGATCCTGAACCGGAAAAATCAGTCAGCGGATTCATTCCATTCAACAGCGACAGGGATAAAGTTCTGGCTGCAAAAGACATGGGAGCTTCGGGCGTACTTTTGGTTTCAGGACCTGTTATGGATGAGGAAGACAGCTTTGAATCGCTGAACCCGGAAGATTATTCTGTTGAAATACCTGTCTTAAGAGTTAAAAGATATATAGCTGATAAAATCCTTAAAAAAACAAATACCACAGTTGCTGATCTTGAAAAACAGATAAACAGAATAAAAAAACCAACAGGCTTTGAGACAGGAGCAAATGTATACGCCGGATCTGAAATCATCAGGAAAGAGGCAGTTACCAGGAATGTTGTAATGCTCCTTCCCGGGGAAGATGAACTGCTTAAAAATGAATATGTTATTATAGGTGCACATTTCGACCATCTGGGCATGGGCGGATCTTCCAGCAGGGCAAAAGACACAATTGCTGTTCATCATGGAGCTGATGACAATGCTTCGGGAGTTAGTGAGATGATTGAGCTTGCCGAGAAGTTTGCTCTTACAAAGGGAAGCCATAAAAGAAGTTTAATTTTTGCTGCTTTTTCAGGCGAGGAACTTGGATTGCTGGGCTCAAAATACTTCACTGATAATCCGATGATTGACCTGACAAAAGTTAATGCAATGATAAATCTGGATATGGTCGGGAGACTTCAGGATTCGAGTTCTTTACAGATTGGGGGAGCAGGTACTGCGGAAGGGTTAAAAGACCTTGTAATCTCGCTTAGCGACACTAACAAGATCAGGCTTTCTCTTTCGGATGAGGGTTACGGACCATCTGACCATTCATCATTTTACATCAGGAATATACCTGTATTATTTTATTCCACCGGAGCTCATCTCGATTACCACACACCCCGCGATACCTGGGATAGGATCAATTATACCGGAATGGCAGAAATTTCAAACCTTATTTATAATTTATCAGAAAACCTTGCCAACAACCCGGACAGGTTAATATTCAGGGAGGCAGGTCCTAAGATTGAAGTAAACAGGGCAATGAGAAGAAAAGGAGTCACTCTTGGCATTATGCCTGATTTT
>JBGPAF010000310.1:0-3384 GCA_041480535.1 Bacteroidia bacterium | reverse complement strand
TCTGATCCGGATAAAATAACAATGGAGTGTGCTTCTTCATTTAAGAACATAGGGCTTGCCTTCACTTATAATGAGCCGGTTATCTGGTTCGAATTCATGAGAGATACAGCCATTAGGATCAAAGAAAAAGGGTTTTACACGGTAATGGTCAGCAATGGTTATGTCAACAGGGATCCTCTGAATGAAATTACAGGATTCATAGATGCATTTAATATTGATCTCAAGGCATTCAATGAATCATTCTACAAAAAGCTCACCGGCGCTGAACTTGAACCGGTCAAAGATACCCTTAAGCAGATTGCAAAAACGGGAAAGCATCTTGAGATAACTACCCTGATAATTCCGG
Organism: Bacteroidia bacterium; assembly: GCA_041480535.1. Lineage (GTDB taxonomy): Bacteria > Bacteroidota > Bacteroidia > Bacteroidales > VadinHA17 > LD21. The sequence continues at coordinate 3,038 of JBGPAF010000310.1, read as the reverse complement.
GAAGGAATGACTCAGGGAAGGAGATGGAGGCAGAAGCTGAATGGATATCCGGAGAGATTGGAGAAGAAACTCCGTTACATCTGAGCAGGTATTTCCCAATGTACAAAAGAGATGATCCGGCCACCCCCCAGGCTACACTCTCAGGATTATTTGAAATTGCCTCAAAGCATCTGAAGCATGTCTATATGGGAAATACCTCCAGCGAAAGCGGGCAGGACACTCTATGCAGTAAATGCGGCACTATGGTTACGCAAAGATCTGGTTACAATACCAGATTAATGAATCTTGACAATGAAGGTAACTGCACCAAATGCGGGAACCTTGTTTACAGGTATTTCAGTCTTTCTTCAGGTGCAAAGCGCTGAGCCTCCCGCAAAGCTTATCAGTTCCTGTAAAAAGATCCTTTTCCACCAGTTTAAAGTGAGATCTCAGCGTTTTGGGATCATCGTTCTTTTCAGGATTGTTTACCCGCCTGATAAGGTCATTCCTCAGTACAACTGCGTCTGCAATTATTCCGGAAACCTCTTCTTCCTTGTCTTCAGGATGAAGAGTGCCAAATGTAAAACAGTCTGATATTACCTCAAAAATAAGGTAGTCGATATCTTTTTTAAGCTTTCGGATGCTTGGCATATTAACGAATTTTACTTAATCAGCCTCAAAGATAACAAAATATGTAACTTAAAATCAGTTACCCATCATAAACCGGAGGATGCTCCCTTCCGCCATTATCAGATAAAGCTTCCTTAATTCTTCAATAAGCGGAACTCTGACATTAAAATAAATGTCACCGATACAATTAAAATGAAGCACCATCGGAGACGTACCCGTCATAAACACAGCATCATAGTCCTTTAATGAATCAACAGGTACGCACATGAATTTCACTTTAATTTTTGTATCACGACAGATGTCAAGAATGTGTTTTCGTGTGATGCCATTAAGTATTTTATCGTCAGGAGCAGTTGTAAGTGTATCTCCCTTCAGAAAAAAAATATTAGACCTGCTTCCTTCAGTAATCTGGTTTTTTTCATTTACAAGAAGAGCTTCATATCCTCCCTCAAGAATAAGCTTATGATATATTGATGAGCGCAGCTTATGATTTATCACTTTTGATTCGGGATCTTTTCTTTCAGCGTAAAACAGAATGCCCTTAACACCCTTTTTATACTGTTCTTCTGAAGGATAAATCGGCTCAATAAAATAAACAAGATAATTGTTTGAATCCTGGTTATAATTAAAAACGATCTTCAGGTTTATATCCTTTTTTCGTTCTGTTTTGACCAGATTGATAATATCTCTTTTCAGAGTGTAAATATCGGCAAGCATCTCTTTCTGCTGAATTCTTGTGCTTGACTCAAGCCGTTCCATATGGTCGTAAAAAAAGACCGGAATACCTTTTACCATGCGGATCACCTCATATATCGAATCGCCTTCATAAACCTGGGAATTGTCAAAATGATCGGATGACTCGAGCTTCCCATTCAGAATGAATTTTTTACCATAGCATTCGTTCATAATTATATGCTTTTTATTTACAAAAATACAAACAATAAGGCTTTCAGCCAGCAATTCTCCATATATTAGCAGAAGTCATAACAAGGGTCTGTTCAATTCATGTACGCGATTGTTGATATTGAAACCACAGGAGGGAGTTCCAGAATTGAAAAAATCACTGAAATTGCTATATATCAGCACGATGGTGAAAAAATCACAAGAGAATTTGTGACGCTTGTCAATCCCGAAAGGAATATTCCTTACTTTATCACAAACCTGACCGGAATTTCAAATGAGATGGTTGAAGATGCACCCAGATTCTTCGAGGTAGCAAAAACTATCATAGAGTTTACCGAAGGACGCACGTTCGTCGCTCATAACGCAAGATTTGATTATTCATTTATACGTCAGGAATTCAAGTCATTAGGCTATAATTTTAAAAGAAACATACTCGATACTGTAACGCTTGGCAGAAAACTAATCCCGGGTCACCGGTCGTACAGCCTTGGAAATATATGCAAGGACCTTAACATTACGATTAACGGCAGACACCGTGCGGCTGGGGATGCACTGGCAACAGTGAGGCTTTTTGAAATTCTTATGGAAAAGGACAGGGAGGTTAACGGTAGGTCCTCTGAACTAATGAAAAGCACAAGAATATCGAAACTGAATCCCAATCTTGATGTCTCAAAGATCGATTCAATACCTGAAGAACCAGGGGTATATTATTTTTATAATGAAAACGGTGACCTTATTTACATAGGTAAAAGCCGGAATCTTCAGCAACGGATCATGACCCACCTTTCCAACAACACTACGAACCGGGCAATGGAAATGCGCGATCTCATAGCTGATATTTACTGGGAGGTTACCGGAAGCGAACTCATCGCTCTGCTGAAGGAATCATCCGAAATTAAACGAAATAAGCCGGTCTATAACAGGGCTCAGCGCAGAACAGGCTTTCAATGGGGTATTTTCAGCTTCACTGACAAGAATGGTTATATAAATTTTAATTATTCCAAGCTCGATTGTGATGATAATCCTGTTTCTGTATTCACCAGTAAGGAAAGAGCTAAATCGATGTTACTCTTGCTTGTAGAAAAATACAATCTGTGCCAGAAACTAACAGGGCTTTATGAAACGACCGGACCTTGCTTCCACTACCATGTAAGTATTTGCAGGGGGGCCTGCTGCGGGGAAGAGACTCCTGATTCTTATAATGAGCGGGCAAGAAAAGCTGCTGAAGAATTTGTTTTTGCGCGACGTAACTTTTTCATAATCGACAAAGGCAGGGATGAAGAAGAAAGAAGTGCAATAAAAGTGGTCAACGGAAAATATTCCGGATTCGGCTATTTCAATATCAATGAAATGGGATTCGGATTAACTGCTGTTCACGATTGTATTCAATCATCGAATGATAACCGCGATATCCAGGTCATTCTGAAGCAGTACCTGAGAGGATACAAAATTGAAAAGATCATTGAATTCTGATTTTCATAAGCTATATTTGTTATAAACCATATAATCACAGAAAGATGGCAGTT
>JBGPAF010000309.1:0-3398 GCA_041480535.1 Bacteroidia bacterium | reverse complement strand
TACCTGTTTAGAAAACCGTGTACCAGCTTAAATGTTTCATCCTGAGCCTTCTGAAGGTTGTCATTTATTACTATATGATCAAAATTAATGGCAAGCTTATTCTCTTTAACTGCTTTTTCAACCCTGATCCTAATTTTAGCCGGGTCGTCAGTTGCCCTTCTCTGAAGCCGCTTTTCAATCTCCTTTACTGATGGCGGCATTATGAAAATAGATATCGCTTTAGGGCCAAATATTTTTTTCAGGTTTATGCCGCCTTTTACATCGACGTCAAAAATCACATGCTTTTTATCTGCCCAGATCCTTTGAATCTCACTTTTAAGTGTACCGTAGAACTGGTCCTTGTAAACCTCCTGCCATTCAGTGAATTCTTTATTTTTTATTTTTTCTTTAAAATCCTCAACTGAAATGAAATAGTATTCTTTCCCGTTTTTTTCTCGTCCCCTGGGTTTCCTGGTAGTAGCTGATATTGAGAATTCAAGGTCTATACCTTTTGTAAGCAGGTAGTTAACGATTGTCGTTTTTCCAGCGCCCGATGGTGCTGATATTATTACCAGTTTACCGCTCATCTTTTTCGGATACCTGTTTATTTTACAGTATGTTGTTAGTTTGTTCCTTTATCTTCTCAAGCTCATCCTTCATCATAACAACCAGTTTCTGTATAGAAGCATCATTAGCTTTTGAACCTATTGTATTTATCTCGCGTCCGATCTCCTGAGCAATAAAGCCAAGCACCTTGCCGTTCGGGGCACTGGTTTCTATCGTCTCCAGAAAATATTCACAGTGTTTTTTCAACCTTACCTTTTCCTCATTTATGTCATATTTTTCGAGATAGAAGATAAGCTCCTGTTCAAACCTGTTCTTGTCAAGGTTTTCAGTCCCGTTGTTTCCCTCAAGAATTGAAATTAGCTTCTCTCTTACCTTATCAATCCGTCCGGATTCAAATGTTTCAACACTTGCAAGATATTCCAGAATCCGTAAGATGCTTTTCCGGATATCAGTATCGATCGATTTTCCCTCCTCTGTTCTGTAAAGGTCCAGAACACTGAGCGACTCGGAAATATGAGTTTTTACAAGCTCCCACTCAGATTCAGGCAATTCAGGCTTTTCAGTTTTAAGGGCATCAGGCAGCTTCATTATAACAGGCAGGATCTGATCATCAATGTTTATATTAAGCTCTCCGGCGATATCCTTCAGCTGGTTAAAGTAATTCTTGACTATCGATTTGTTTATCACCGGAACTCCTTCATCCTCAATAATGTCAAAATAAATTGAGAGATCAATCTTCCCCCGGTCGAGTTTCTGGCTTATTATGTTCCTGATTTCCGGTTCTTTTTCTTTATAGAGCCATGGCAGCTTTGTATTCAGGTCGAGCTGTTTTGAATTCAAAGATTTTATTTCGATGGTGATTTTTTTCTGGGAAGTTTCAGCTATGGCTTTGCCATAGCCTGTCATGGATTTTATCATTTGTGGTCAGGTTAGTGCTGAAAGTTACAAATTCTAATCGTTTTTACAACCGTCCCTGACCCACAAAGTTTTTTCATAAAAAATGTTAATTCTTATATGCCAGAGGCAAGTTTCCTGATATCCAATGAATTCAGACCAGTAAAGAACATGACTGTAACCAACAGGTTACAGCTTTTTACAAATTATATTAATAATCCGCTTAATATAGATGTTGACTGGGAGATGATCTTCCAGGCTAACCTTAACTGGTTCACCGACGTCAGGCTGAACACTCATCTGATCTTTGATGATGATACAAAAACACCTGTTTTTGACGAGGTTAAAATCCTGTTTTGGGAAATGACGGACTACAGAAAAAAACTGCCAGGGTTCAGTTCAAGGAGTTGCTGGGATTATCGTTTATTTTCCGGTTTTAAGTGCCTTCTGATATATTCTGAATCTTTTTACAACCTTTCCTGCCATTCTTTCGCATTCCGCTCTCATTCTCTTATTTTCTTCGAGAATAAGATGGCTGTCAATAAGATTCTTATTATTCTTTTTTGCTGAATTCAGCAATTTGATTGCCATCAGAACATCGATCCCCTGTCCCCTGCGGTCTTCCCTTACTCCCCCCAGCATCAGCATCAGTTTTTTCGATTTTTTCATTTCCTTCAGAATTTTGAATATTCCAAACGGAAATAATTTGCCCCTGGCTGCTATTATTCCTGGTGTCATATCAGGTAAAGCCACAACAAATCCTACCATTTCATTTCCCGTTTTTGTGACCTTGACAAATTCAGGATCCAGTATTGGCAGATATCTGTGGGCGAATTCTTCCTTCTCAGGATCATTAAGCGGTACGTATCCGTAAATATCACTGAAGGTCTGATTCATAAGTTCCAGTACAGGGATAATATAAGGTTTGAGTTCTTTTTTGGAACTGAATTCAATTACTTCATATTCACCATTCCTTGCATATCTTTCATATGCCTTTGTGTAAATTGGAGGCAGCTGATCAGGTATAGGTACATTGTAATTTACAAGATCCACCTCTTTTGCATAACCTTCAGGCTCCATCATTGCAGGCATGTACGAGGAATTTGTTGCAGCTGTAAACAGCAAAGGATATTCGAAGCCTTCAATCTGGAACCCCTGGGGATCCTTGTCCGAAAATCCCAGTGGTCCGACAATCTTAATCATTCCCTTATTGATTACCCACTCTTCGACCTGTTTCAGAAGCGCATGGAATACTTCCCTGTCATTATAGCATTCCATGAAACAGAATCTCCCGTGCTTTTCATTCTTAATGGAATTATACCTGTTATTCACAAGGCCCATTATCCTGCCAACAGGCTTTCCATCCCGGTAAGCAAGGTAAAAAATAGCATCAGCATACTGATATGATTTGTTTTTCTCTTTATTGAACAAAAGCCACTCATCAGAATAGAGCGGTGGAAGCCAGTTGGGTTCGTCCTTATGTATCCTGGACGGAAGATAAATAAACTCACGAAGTTCTTTCTTTGTGAGAACCTCTTTAACAGTGATTTCTGACATCAGGTATATTCATTTCTGCCGCCAAGAAACAAAAAAAAGTCTTATAATCAGCATTATTTAAAAAAAATCATTTATAACAAGACCATATCAAGAATCACACAAAGAGCATAAAGTATGCTCGCAATCCCATTCGTTGTTTGAAATGCAAGTGTGACCCTGCTCAGATCATCAGGTTTAACAATCAGATGCTGCCAGATAAGCAAACCAGTAAATATGATGGCACCGGTCCAGTATAAGATATTCCTTTTTCCCGACAATCCGCAATGAATTGAAGTTGCTCCCGGGAGGGAGGGATGAACCGGACGCTACCGCTGGCCCAGAGGCCGGGCTTGCGTTTCCTGCGCTTCTCCGGCAGGTCTGATTTCCCCGGGACGGGAAGGTCTGAGTCGGTCAACGTTTCC
>JBGPAF010000308.1:0-3398 GCA_041480535.1 Bacteroidia bacterium | reverse complement strand
GGTTGATCAGCTGTTTTTTCGTATTTTATTATAGAATAAATTCGTTCTGAGATTATAATGATACATATCTCAATTGGAAAGAAATTCATTTTGGACAAATAGACAGTAAAAAGCGTTCTTAAATTTTAATCACTAATTAATTCTTTAAGCCATGAAAAGATTGTTTTTCGCAGCAGTACTTATGATTGCATTCTGTACTGCATCGTTCGCAGGAAAAGTCGTTGCTGAAGGAAAAACCTTCACATCACTTGGAGACTACACTATCGAAACAGCTGATAATCCCACACTCGTGAAAGGAGAGGAATGTAAAACATTCATCATCAGCTACGAAAACACTCCTATGAAGGTAACAGTTGCAATATGCAAAGACCGTAAGTGCAGGACATATGTCGTTCTTTCTGATAAACTTTCGGTTCAGTATGTCTGCAATGAAAATTACTTCGGAGTCGAAAAGCTTGATAAAGCTTTTGAAAAGGATGGATACAAAACTTCTGACGCGGAATTGAACAGGAGTGAGTATTTTCATCAGAAAGTCATTACACCGGGGAAAAGAGGAGAGCTTGAAGCCACACAGCTTATAGCTGCCTATTTCCCTATGCTTCTTAACACAACAACCGAGGCTATTGCTTCGCGCTAAAACTTTTCAATTGGCCGCCCGGCCGATATTAGTTTGAGGTTTGTATTTAACATCAGGGGGCTCTTTCAAAGCCCCCTTTCTTATTTTGTCACCCTTTGAATTTTGCCATATGCATCAGGAACAGATCTTTTCTGTTCCTTGAAACAGGAATCATTGCACCGTCAGCCATTTCAATATATCCTCCCTCCTTCCGGATATATTTCTTTACATATTTAAGGTTTATCAGATGAGAATTATGTGAGCGGAAAAAATACCTGTCGCTCAGCATCTCCTGAAATTCTTTCAGATGTTTTGAAACCAGTATTTTACGATTCCCTGTTATGAAAAACCACGAGTAACTTCTGTCTGCTTCAATACGGATAATATCTTTGGGATTCAGATATTCCATCCCGTCAGAAGTGGGAATTGCCATTCTCGAGGGAAGAGCTGTCCTGAGATTCTCCATCAGAATCCTGAGGTTTTCGTTGCCGGACGTACTCCTTTCAGACCGCTTTTTAACCACCCTGTTTACTGCCTCAATAAACTCATTGATGTTTATCGGTTTCAGGATATAGTCAACAGCACTGAACTTAATTGCTTTAATGGCATAATGGTTGAACGCGGTAATAAAAACCACATCGAAATCCTTCTCAGGAAACTGAGCAAGCAGATCAAACCCTGTCCCGTTAGGCATTTCAACATCAAGGAACACCAGATCAGGTTTAAAGTCATTTATTGCAGCAACACCCTGGATAACATTATTGGCTTTACCCACAACCTCAAGAGAATCACAGTATTCTCCAATAATTGAATTTATAAAGTCAACTGCATCCTGCTCATCATCAACAATGATAGTTTTTAACTTTCGCTTCATATGATAATAGGGATATGAATCTCTACACGGGTTCCTGTTGATTCTCCATTTTCGTCTTTCAGGTCAGTGTAAATAGTTTTCAAGCTTGTACCGTACAGTTCATTCACCAGATCAAGGCGCGATTTGGTGATCTGCGTCCCAAGGGAGTTGTGATTACCTTCCTTCTTAAGATTTCTCTCTTTTGCTGCTTCGCGTCCGATACCATTATCTTCGATTGTGCATAAGATATAGTCATCGTTCAGCTTCAGATCAATATTTACTAATCCCTTCCCTTCTTTTGGTATAAGTCCATGACTGATTGAGTTTTCAACATATGGCTGGATCAGCATTGTCGGTATCTTATGCATAAGGGGATCTATTTCTTCATCCAGGGTAATCTTATACTCGAATTTATCCTTGAACCGTATGCTTTCAAGTTCAAGATATAGATTTAAAGCGCTTAATTCATCGCTAACAGGTACGGATGTATGTTGTGAATTATCAAGCACTTTTCGCATAAGACTTGAAAACTTTGTAAGGTAATTATTTGTAGCCAGCTTATCGTGCTGATACATATAGTATTGAATCGAATTAAGTGTATTGAAAATAAAATGGGGATTCATCTGCTGTCTCAGGTTCGCCTGGGTCATCTCGGAAATCTTGCGGTTCATTTCGCTGATACGTCGTTTGTCCTTAAGTTTAGATCCCCTGTAAAGGAGCAATCCTATTGCAGCAGTTAAAATAATAAAACCTGCAAAACCATAATTCAGCAATCGGTTGTTCTTAAGCCTCAGAGACAGCAACTGTACTTCCTTATTTTGCGTATCTGCTTCATACCTTATCTTAGCATCGGCAAGACCCTCAGAACTTCCTTTTTTAATAAAGATATCAGAATATTTCTTGAAAAGAACATAGTTTCTGTATGCGGCTGATGTATCTTTTGATTGCAGATACATATTGCTCATATCCCTGTAAATCCACCATAGATCGTAAATATCATTAGCAATTTTTGCCTGTTCAATTCCTTTTTTATAATAACTGATTGCCTTTTCAGGTTTCCTGAGATCACTGCATATTGTACCGAGATTCCCCAAAGAATTTGCTGATGTTGTATGCAAATTACCCAGCAGGCTGTATTTAAGTGACTTTTCGTAATAATACACAGAAGAATCGTACATATTTTCAAGGTAAAAATTCCATCCCAGGTGTGTCAGAGAGGTAGCAATTGAAGCTGTATCCTTTGCCTTTGTTGATACTGCCAAACTTCTCCTGACCAGTGAATCTGCCATCCTGAAATCCCTTCTTTCAGATGTTGTTGTGTCACCTAAAAATGAATAGCCAAGCCTTTCAAATCCAAAGCTGATATTAACTGAATCTTTTTCAACAGATGCAGCATCAATCATCTGCTGAAAACTTTGACGCTCCCCTTTCAGGTCACCAATCCTTCTATAAACTTCCGCCTGATTAAAATAACTTAACGAAATGATACCTTTTAATCCTTCTTTTTTTGAAATTGAGACAGCGTTGCCATAGTATTCCAGACTTTCCTTATATAAACCAGTTCGCCGGTAATAGTCACCAAGAAACAGATTCGTTCTGGCCAATACATCAGATTCTCCGGCACCGGCTGATTGTTTCAGGGCTATTGCAGCTTCTTCAGATGCACTCCTGAGATCACCTGTTCTATAATGGTACTGGGCCAGAAGAAGATGCAGGCCCGATGGAATATCAATATTTTTTTTCTCGCATATCAGGACAGCACTATCAATACAGGTCTTGGCCATATCAATATTATATCCTTTCGATAAAAGATATTTTCAGGTTAATAGAATGGATAGGAGCATGTCGCCGGAAACTTGAAAATGCGCTTGCGGAGCTTAAAAAAATAAAAACAGCTGGCGGGGCTCCTGATATTGATGAAGCGATATG
>JBGPAF010000307.1:0-3399 GCA_041480535.1 Bacteroidia bacterium | reverse complement strand
TCTGATCCTGCTGTCCCTGGTGTAAAATGTGAAAGCCGCTGCCTTCTCTATCATGCACCGGCCCCAGAATAATTGTGAAACCGGGTTATCGGGTTTCAGGTGGTAATTGGTCCTTGGAATCATAATAAAACACTCTGTACAGATAAGCGTTTCATTCCTCATCAGATGATTGCCGCAGCCATAGCACAGCCTGGGAAAAAGGAGACTTATAAAATCGTCCCACAAATCATAAAAGTAACTCATGCAGCGAGCTGAATTATTCTTATAAAGATATGAAATTGAACAATAAGAAGCGAAAAATCCTGATCTGAATAAGCTGAATTACAGTACCACTTTCTCGCTTATCTTTTTTGCGATTTTGCTAAACTCTTCCGGTGTGAATTTGAGTTTCGGGTTTTTGAAATTCAGGTCATTCATTGTATTCATCGGAACAAGATGAATATGAGCATGTGGTACTTCAAGGCCAATAACGGCAACGCCAATACGTGCACAGGGTATGGCTTTTTCAATCGCCATAGCGACTTTCTTCGAAAACAGGACAAAACCTGAAAGTTCATCATCACCCAGGTCAAAAATATAATCAGTCTCTCTTTTGGGAACCACCAGCGTATGTCCGGCCATTAAAGGATTGATATCGAGAAAAGCAAAATATCTGTCATCCTCAGCGATCTTGTAACATGGTATCTCTCCCCTGATGATCTTAGTGAATATTGTTGCCATTGAACCAGGTATTTATTGTGCCGTAATAGATATAATTTCAAATGGGATAATCCCTGATGGAACTTTTATCTGAACAGTATCCCCTACTTTCTTTCCGATCAGGCCCATTGCAATAGGTGAATTAATGGCAATTTTCCCAAGCTTGAAATTCGCTTCACTTTCGGGAACGATCTGATATTCCATCACACTGTTGTTTATTCTGTTCTTGATTTTTATCCTGTTAAGCAGCCTGACTGTTGAGGAGTCAATCTTTGATTCATCAATAATTCTTGATCGTGCAATAATATCTTCAAGCCTTGAGATCTTCATTTCAAGCATCCCCTGAGCCTCCTTTGCGGCGGAATACTCGGCATTTTCAGTCAGATCCCCTTTGTCCCTGGCATCTGCGATAAGCCTGGATATTGCAGGTCTCTCAACCAGTCTCAATTGATCCAGTTCTACTTTCAGCTTCTGAAGACCATCTTCTGTTATATAAATCGTATCTGACATTCTCTTGTCTTACAGTTAAAAAAAATAAGAAGAATCCCGGGGTCCCCGGAACTCTTCAGTAACAAACATATAAAATCTTTAGATAACTACCAAATAAAAATAATGAAAATGGGTATAGTACAAGTATTTATCTCTGTAAAATTTCCATTATTTGTATTTTTTGCTCACTCTTCTGGATTTTTCCCCCATTTTTTTCTTTTTTTCCCTGTACTTTGAATCCGACTCCTTTCTGTTGTCAAGCATACGTGTTTTTACTTCAGGAGACTGGATTTCAACTGAACGTTTTCTATTTTCTTTAACATTAGCGTTATACTCTTTTTTAAGCTTTTCCTGGTTGGCTGCCTGTTTCCTTTTCGCTCTCATTATACTGGGAGCTTCCCTGTACTTTACTTTTTTGGTATTCAATGATTTGCCAAACAATGCCCGTTCCGGATTTCTTATACTTCTTTTATAACTCTGAGCATTGCACCCTGAGATTGTCAGGGACAAAATCATAAAAAGGAGGATAAGCTTTTTTGCCTGAAAATTCTCCATATTCCTTCAAACATAATTAATATCTTACAGTGTTGCTGATTTAGCGACTGTAATATTATTTTTGTTTTGTTATATAATAACGCAAAATACCATGATTACGTTTTTAAAATCAGGAATTTTTTTTACAGCTTTTCTGACAGCATTCACACTTGCCTCATGCAATAAGTCTGAAAATGACATTATACCTGATGTTTATGTCGACTTTACGATCGACCTTCTGGATCCTGAATTTGTCAATCTTTCGGTTATAGGGATTTCCGACACAATCGATTCATCGACTAATAACTGGGGTAATAAATCAGCCGGGTATGACTATAACGGAATTATCATTTACAGCGGTCCGGATGAATATTCTGCTTACGACCGCACATGTCCGTACGATTATGCAGTTAACAATCTCAGCATCAGGGTTAATATTGATTTCGCAGTTGCAGTATGTCCGCATTGCGGAACAAAATATTCACTTTCCGCTTATGGTACTCCAATCTCAGGTGCAGGAAAGTATCCTCTGAAAAATTACAAAACCAGTTTTGATGGAGAGAGGTATATAAGAGTATGGAATGAGTGAAGCCCTAGTACCTGTAATGTTCCGGCTTAAACGGACCGTTCTGCCCCACACTGATATATGCAGCCTGTTCTTTTGTCAGTTTGGTAAGTTTCACACCCAGCTGATCAAGATGGAGCCTTGCTACCTCTTCATCAAGATATTTTGGAAGCCTGTAAACTCCGATCTTATAATTGTTTTTCCACAGATCGATCTGAGCCAATGTCTGATTGCTGAATGAATTGCTCATAACAAATGAAGGATGGCCTGTTGCACAGCCAAGATTCACCAGGCGGCCTTCAGCAAGAAGAAAGATGGCATGACCATCGGGGAATACATATTTATCCACCTGCGGTTTTATATTGATCTTATTCACACCCTTCATGCCATTCAGGTTGTCAACCTGGATCTCATTGTCAAAATGACCGATGTTGCATACGATTGCCTGATCCTTCATCTTCAGCATATGATCAAGAGTAACTATATCCCTGTTCCCTGTTGCAGTCACAAATATATTTCCTTTATCGAGGGTGTCTTCAACAGTCTTGACTTCAAACCCTTCCATCGATGCCTGCAAAGCACAGATCGGGTCAATTTCAGTGACGATTACCCTTGCGCCATATGCCCTCATTGATTTTGCACAGCCTTTCCCCACGTCGCCATACCCGCAAATTATAACGACCTTGCCGGCAATCATTACATCGGTTGCCCTTTTAAGCCCATCAGCAAGCGATTCACGGCAACCGTAAAGATTATCGAATTTCGATTTTGTCACTGAATCATTGACATTTATTGCAGGTACCAATAATTCACCGTTTTCCATCATCTGATAAAGCCTGTGTACTCCTGTTGTCGTTTCCTCAGAGATCCCCTTAAGCTCACTTACTGTTCTGTGCCATCTCCCTGGATCACTGGCTGATATCTCTTTCAGTGTATCCAGAATAATTGATTCCTCCCTGCTTGAAGGTTTCTTTTCCAGGATCGTGTGATCGTTTTCTGCTTTATAACCAAGATGAACAAGCAATGATGCATCGCCGCCGTCATCAACAATAAGATTCGGGCCCTTGCCGCCAGGGAAAGAAAGCGCCTGGGCCGTGCACCACCAGTATTCC
>JBGPAF010000306.1:0-3410 GCA_041480535.1 Bacteroidia bacterium | reverse complement strand
GGCTAGGCGGCCTCGTCGCCGTCCCGAGTACTCGAGACAGCTGCGTCCCTGCCTACCGGCAGGCAGGTGCGGCGACTGGCATCATTTTTTCTTTAATGAAGAACCCCGCCGCAAGCGGCGGGGAACTAACCCCAAAAGAGATTAGAAAATATACCTTATTGACAGGGCTCCGCCGTCACCCCAGAATCCGGTATAACCTGTCAGGTTGAATCCCGGTTTCCAGTCGAGACTTAAATTGATCGGAACTTCGCTGAAATTATACTCTATGCCCAGAATTCCGTCGATACCTATAAGTGTATAGTTTGTTCCGGTATCACCCCAGTTTGTATTATCCCCGTTCCAGAATCCAATGTGAGCGCCGCCTCCGAAATACCAGTTCAGCCTATCCACTTCGAATGCCTGGTTATGGACCTCGTACAATCCGGTAATTTCAAATCCCCTCCACCTTGTTGCGAGCAAACCTTCAACTGCGGATCTCTGGCTTAGGAAATGTTTCACTGTAAGACCATTTGAAAAACCCAACCTGAGGCCAACACCTGTGCTATAGTCCTGTGCAGATGCATAGGCAGAAATGAAAATTACTAACGTTAATGTCAGAATTATTTTTTTCATATCGAGTACTTTTTTGTTTCGCCGGTAAATTTAATAAAAACCTTTTAAAAAAAATAAAACTGCTCTTTACTGACAAATTGCTCTGGTATATGGAACGCTTCATTACATAATAAATAAAATACCCGCTTACTTTTTTGGCTACATTTGAACCGTTAATTCAGACACTATTCAGGATTTGAAAAAGAAAATTCTTTTCATAGAAAAATTACTCCATGGATGGTTGTTGCTTCTGTTTTTTATCAGCCTGGAAGCTTATTCTCAGACACCTGACAGGACTATCATTAAAGGTACTGTTACTGATGCTAATACAGGGGATCCTGTCGCTTTTGTTTCTGTTTTGCTGAAAGGTACAACAGTCGGCTCAATTACTGACAATAATGGTAAATACAATATTGAAACAAGTGTTAAGTCCTCTGAAATCAGATTTTCATTTATCGGGTACGAGCCGGAATCGCGTCCTGTTAACAGGGGTATTGAACAGACCATTAACATCAGCTTAAAACTATCTTCCATTACACTTGATGAAGTTACAGTTAAACCCGGAAGGAGGGAATATAAAAATAAGAACAATCCAGCTGTTGAGCTGATCGAAAAGGTAATAGACCATAAAGATTTAAACCGGCAGGAAGCGTACAACTTCCTTGAATATGAGAAGTACGAAAAGATACAGTTTGCACTAAGTAACATTTCCGAGAACTTCAAGCAGGCTAAAGTATTCGGGAATTACAAGTTTATCTTTGATAATACCGATACTACAAAACGGATTGGCAATGATGTTCTTCCTTTTTTCATCAAGGAGACTATTTCAGATCACTATTCCAGGAAGGAACCTGAAGCCACAAAGGAGATCATCCGTGCGGAAAAAAATATCAATCTTGATGAATATCTTGATAATAAAGGTGTTTCAGCCAATCTTAATTATCTCTATCAGAATATTAATATTTACGAAAATGAGATTTTATTCCTGACAAATAAGTTTCTAAGTCCTATTGCGAACAGTGCCCCCGCTTTTTACAGGTACTATATTACCGATACAATTCCGGTTAAGAATTTAAAATGCATCAAGCTCTTTTTTGAACCAAGGAATAAATCCGATTTTCTTTTTCATGGCGATCTTTATATAACTATGGACAGCAGTTATGCCGTTAGGGAAATTGACATGGGAATAAACAAAAATATCAATATTGACTGGGTGAATGGCATGAGTATTAAACAGGATTTTGAACAGTTCGGCCAAAACCTCTGGCTGCTGTCAAAGGAAGAAATCTCAATTGATGTAGGAGTTATTAAAAACTCCCTTGGCCTTTATGCACAGCGTACGGTGTCGTATCAGAAATACAAAATCAATGAATCCATTGATGAAAAGGTATTTACCGGACCCGAGATAAGTGAAAAGATTGATCCGGCAGCTGAAAATCCTGATTTCTGGGAGATTAACAGACAGGTTCCGCTTTCCAGAACAGAGAGGAAAATATATTCGACAATTGACAGCGTGAAAAAAGTCAATGCATTTAATAACCAGATGGTAATTGTGATGCTTCTTACCACTGAATTTTATAACCTTGGTAAGATTGAAATAGGTCCGGTTGGAAACTTTTACAGTTTTAACACTGTCGAAGGATCCAGATTCAGGTTCGGTGGAAGAACAACTCCGGATTTCAGCAAAAAAATTACTATAGATGGTTATGGCGCTTATGGGCTTAAAGACAGAATTTTTAAATATAATGCAGGAATCACATACTCCTTAACACCGCGTACAATTTATCAGTTTCCTGTTAAATCACTGAAGGTGAGCTATCAGAAAGATACAAAAATCCCGGGACAGGAGCTTCAGTTTGCACAGGGAGACAACATTTTCCTCTCATTTAAGAGAGGCACTGATGACAAATTACTGCTTAACAATACCCTGCGGTT
This sequence comes from Bacteroidia bacterium, assembly GCA_041480535.1. Lineage (GTDB taxonomy): Bacteria > Bacteroidota > Bacteroidia > Bacteroidales > VadinHA17 > LD21. Next base: position 884 of record JBGPAF010000306.1, on the reverse strand, counting down.
TGAATTTCTGAATGAATTTGAAAACCACTTTTCATTCCTGCTGGGCTATAACTTTACACGACAGCAGACTGAAGGCAATCTTCATTTTAACCCTGACCCGGAGTTCTCAGTTGCAAATGAAGTGAGAAACATCAATATCTCAGAAGGATATCTTAATCTCCGCTATGCTCCAAATGAAACTTTCTATCAGGGTAAATTATACCGGGATCATTTCCCAAATAAGTACCCGGTGATTCAGCTCAAAATAGCAGGCGGATCAAAACAGATTAAAAACGATTTTGATTATCTGCGGCTTCAGTTGAATATCAGCAGGAGGTATTATGTTTCAATATTAGGTTACACAGATGTTTCGCTGGAAGCAGGCAGAATTCTTGGTACTGTTTCGTACCCATTGCTATTTATCCATGCGGCAAATCAGACATATTCGTACCAGAAGGATTCTTACAATCTGATGAATTTTCTTGAGTTTGTCAGTGACAGGTATGTCTCACTTAATATTGATCACTGCTTTAACGGATTCATTCTGAACAAAGTCCCGTTACTGAAGAAGTTGAAATTAAGGGAAATCATTACATGTAAAATATTGTATGGAGATCTGGGGAGAAACAACAATCCTGATTATAATGATGACCTGTTCAGATTCCCTGTCAGTTTAAGCAATGTACCTTTAACTTATACACTTGGTGAAAAGCCATATATTGAAGCGAGTGTTGGCCTTTCAAATATTTTTCGAATTTTCAGAGTTGACCTGATAAAAAGGTTCACCTATCTTAATAATCCTGGTATCTCAGACCTGGGATTCCGTATTCAGTTCAGGCTGGACATATGAAAAAGAGAAGGATTTACCCCAAATCCTCCTCTTTTCTCTTCTTTTCCTGTATCTC
>JBGPAF010000305.1:0-3413 GCA_041480535.1 Bacteroidia bacterium | reverse complement strand
GAATGGAACTTAAGAATTATCTGACACAATTCAATCACTTCAAGTCAGCAAAGTAATCTTCATTTTTTGATCTGTATCTAATTTTATTCTGAAGGAATTTCAGTACTTTGTACAATAATAAGTGACAAAGTATTAAAGAAATGAATAACAAGAAACTATTTTATGTTTTCCTTTCAATTTCATTAATAACAGGATGTACCGGAAAAAAGAGCAATCCTGTAACCACTGAAACTGCGACACCTGTTTTAACAATAAAAGCTTCTAAGATCAGGTCAGGAACAGAGATCTCCCTCAGTGGAAATATTGAAGGTAACAAGACAGTGCGGCTTGGATTCCTGGTCGCCGGCAAAATCAATTTTATTGCTGCAAACGAAGGTCAGCTGGTTTCAAAAGGAGAGCTCCTTTCCAGTATTGATCCAACAAATTACGGCATTGCAAAAGAGCTTGCCGATATCCAGGTGAACCAGGTGCAGGACGAATACGACCGGCTTAAGCTGATGCATGATAATAACAGCCTGAGCGAAAGCGATTTTGCCAGGATAAGCTACGGACTCCAACAGGCTAAAGCTCAGCAAAAACTGCATACAAAGAACCTGGCAGATACAAAACTCTATTCACCAATTGCCGGGGTTCTGCTGAAAAAGCTATGCGAAGCCGGAGAAATTACCGGAGCCGGAATTCCACTTTTCGTGGTATCAGATATCCGGAAAGTAAAAGTAAGTGCCTATATTCCTGAAAATGAGCTGCATATTATAAAGATTGGCCAGGATGCCAGAGTCCTTGTTTCTTCATTGAATGAAACATTCAATGGCCGGATTATAGAGGTAGGTTCCGCTGCAGATGCTGCATCAAGGGCATTTTCAGTCAAGATAGAAGTAGAAAATCCCAAAATGCTTATTCATCCGGGCATGATCGCCGAAGTTAAGATAGTTACCGGCCAGGATAATGAGGTAATTGTAGTTCCGGTGGAGGCAGTTCTTCATGATTTTAACAATCAGAGCTTTGTATATGTAGTTGATGAATCAACAAACAAGGCATTTAAGCGGAATGTCAGCCTGGGACAGGTCATGGACGATAAAATTGAAGTCATCTCAGGACTGAAAGGTACTGAATCAGTTGTTTCAGGCGGACAACAAAAGCTGGTGGATGGTTCTCCGGTCATTATAACTAAATAACCTGCACATGAATTTTGTCAAAGCTTCTTTGAAACACAGGCAGGTTACATTTACTGTATTACTGCTGATGTTTGCTTTCGGGGTGTATTCATTAATAAGTATGCCACGCCGTGAAGATCCGAAAATTACTATACCCGGAGGTCTTGTTATAGCATACTATCCTGGAGCTGATGCCGCCCAGGTTGAAGACCAGGTTACACGGAAACTGGAGGATTACCTGTTTCAATATGAGGAGGTTCATAAAGAAAAAACTTATTCAATCACCTCCTACGGGATGGTGGAAATCCATGTCTGGCTCCGGGATAAGATAAGGAAACCCGATATCTTCTGGAGCAAGCTTCGTCACCAGCTCCTGGTTGTAAAGAGTCTCGAACTGCCTCAGGGTGTCAGGGGGCCCGTCGTCAACTCTGATTTCGGGGACACAGAATCTATGATAATAGGAATTGAAAGCGATGAAGCTGATTACACTCAGATGAAAGATTATCTGTCAAAGCTGGAGGACCGGCTCCGGACAATTCCTGCAGTATCAAAACTAAAAAAGATCGGCGAACAGAAAGAACAGATAAGCATCACTTTCATTTCCGAAAAATTGGTACAGTATAATGTAAACCTTCAGCAGGTAGTCAAAATTCTTCAGTCACAGAATGTAATAAACCCCTCAGGTGAAATTAAATCCGAAGATCTCAGCACACCTCTTTACACAAGCGGATATTATAGTTCCCTTAATGATATCAAAAACCAGATAGTTGGGACCTCAGCGACAGGTGCTGTAATCAGGCTTGGCGATATTGCCGGTTTCACAAGAGAATATGCGGAGCCTGCAAACAAGATCACTGTTAACGGACACAAAGCAATAATGCTGGCTGTTCAGATGCACGAAGGAAATAACATAGTGAAAGCCGGCAGGGAGGTCGAAAAGAAACTACAGGAATTTGCCGGACAACTGCCTGGCAGCATGAAGCTTACAACCATCGTGAACCAGCCGGAGATAGTAAGCAATAATATTTCACAATTCCTTCGTGAGTTTCTTATGGCAATAATCGCGGTCATACTGGTTGTTTTTCTTTTATTGCCATTCCGCATTGCCGCAGTTGCAGCTACAGCAATTCCAATGACTGTTTCTATAACACTTGCCCTTTTAAATGCATTCGGAATTGAACTCCACCAGGTATCGTTGGCTTCGTTGATCTCAGTACTTGGAATTGTGGTCGACGATGCAGTGATAATAGCTGACAACTATGTGGAGCTGCTCGATCGCGGCCACGACAGGTGGACAGCCGCCTGGCGCAGTGCAACAGATCTCGTTGTTCCTGTACTTGCAGCAACAATAACAATAATTGCATCATTCCTTCCGCTGGTAATTCTTACCGGATCGATCGGTGAATTTATAAGGGCCCTGCCAATCACTGTGGCAATTGCACTTTCATCATCATTTGTAGTAGCAATGATCCTTACCCCATTGTTGTGCTATTTATTCATCAAAAGAGGCTTGCATGATAGAAGTTTATCCGGGGAAAAGAAGAGAACCTCATTCCTTGACCTTCTGCAGAGGACTTATAATAAATCAATTGAATGGTGCCTGAGACATTCAAAAGTAACTATTATCGGCAGTCTGTCTACTATTCTTTTAGCCGCGCTTCTCTTCAAAGCAGGGATAAAACAGAAATTTTTTCCGGAAGCCGAAAGGGATCAGTTTACAGTAGAGCTCTGGATGCCTTCAGGGACTAAACTGGAGAAGACTGAAAAGGCTATCCTTAGAATCGAGAATGCTGTAAAGAATGATGAAAGGATAAGGTCGTATGCAACTTTTATCGGAAGGAGCGCCCCACGATTTTATTATAATTATTCACCCGAAATGCCAAAGAGCAATTTTGCCCAGTTGCTCATTAACACGAAAAATAAAAAAGCCACAGAATCATTGTACAGGGAGCTGTCTGAGAAAGTCAGCTATCTGGTTCCTGAAGGTTCCCCCTATGTTAAACTGATGCAACAGGGACAACCTATGAGCGCTCATGTTGAGGTTAGGATATCAGGTGATGATATTTACAGGTTGAGGCAGATCGGCGGTGATGTACAGGATATAATCAGGAGAACTCCGGGAAGTGATAAGCTCAGATCCGATTTCAAAGAAGATGCCTACGGAATTAAAATAAATCTTAAAGACGAAGCGAGCCGTCTTGGCTTTACCACAACAAGCATTTCGCAAATAGTGTTTTCAGGCTTTAACGGGTATCCTGT
>JBGPAF010000304.1:0-3416 GCA_041480535.1 Bacteroidia bacterium | reverse complement strand
GGCAGCTTCGATCTGTCTTCCTGTGATCCAGCACTGTTCCAATGCTTTAATACCAAATGACCAGAATGCAAGCTGGTTGCCTCTCTGAGCATTTCCCTTCATTCTTCCTTTCTGGGCTCTCCTGAATTTGGTCCTTTTCGGTTGTAACATGGCTCAAATATGTTATTTAAATTATATACTCTCTGAAAGCTTATTTCTTTGCCTTACGTTTGAGGCTTTTACTTTTTGCGTTTCTTGCTCCGATATTAGGGCTGAGGTCTCTTTTTCCGTAAACCTCGCCATTGCATATCCAGACTTTGATACCGATAAGACCAACCTTCGTATGTGCTTCGGCCAGTGCATAATCAATGTCGGCACGCAGTGTATGAAGAGGAATACGACCCTCCTTGTATGTTTCGCTTCTTGCCATTTCAGCACCTCCGAGACGACCTGAAATAAGTACTTTTATACCTTCAGCACCCATTCTCATCGTAGATGCAATCGACATTTTGATTGCACGGCGGTACGAGATCTTTCCTTCAAGCTGACGGGCAATGTTGTTCCCGACGATATTGGCATCAAGCTCCGGACGTTTCACTTCAAAGATGTTAATCTGAACCTCTTTCTTGGTTATCTTCTTGAGTTCCTCCTTCAGTTTGTCAACCTCCTGGCCACCTTTACCAATAATAATACCCGGACGGGCTGTGTTAACTGTGACTGTAATAAGTTTAAGGGTTCTCTCGATGATAATCTTTGAGATGCTTGCTTTAGCAAGCCTGGCATTCAGATATTCTCTGATTCTGGTATCTTCAACCAGCTTGCCGGAAAAATCTTTCCCGCCGAACCAGTTTGAGTCCCATCCTTTGATTATACCTAATCTGTTACCTATCGGATTTACTTTTTGTCCCATCTATTTTATTTTGATGTTTTTTCAACTTCCTTGTTCATACTGTCGACAATCACTGTCACATGGTTTGATCTCTTTCTTACCCTGTAAGCTCTTCCCTGGGGAGCTGTCTGCAATCTTTTCAATGCACGGCCGCTGTCAACACTGATCTCTTTTACAAAAAGGTTGCTCTCCTCGACTCTTACACCTTCATTTTTCGACTGCCAGTTGGCGATAGCCGACAGCAGTAGTTTCTCAAGCCTGCGTGATGCTTCCTGCTTACTGAATTTCAGCACATCAAGTGCCTTGTTCACTTCCATTCCGCTTATCAGACCTGTAACAAGTCTCATTTTACGAGGCGATGTAGGACAGTTCCTTAGAATTGCCTGGTACCTGTTTTTAGCAGCTTCTTTTCTCTGCTCTGCTGTATTTCTTTTTCTTGCACCCATCTCTAAATGTTTTTCAGTTTTGCATTACTTTTTACTTATTCCCTGCGTGACCTCTGAATGTACGGGTGGGAGCAAATTCGCCAAGTTTATGTCCAACCATGTTTTCCGTAATGTAAACGGGGATAAATTTATTTCCGTTATGAACTGCTATAGTATGTCCGACAAAGTCAGGTGAGATTACAGATCTCCGTGACCATGTCTTGAGAACTGATTTCTTTTGTCCCTGGTTCATTTCAAGGATTCTCTTTTCCAGCTTAAATTCAATGAAAGGGCCTTTTTTAATTGATCTGCTCATAATATATCAGTTATTTTTTCCTTCTTTCAATAATATGTTTTGCAGAGTATTTCTTGGTATCGCGGGTTTTAAATCCTTTTGCAGGAATACCTCTGCGTGATCTTGGATGTCCGCCCGAAGCTCTACCTTCACCACCACCCATCGGGTGATCGACCGGGTTCATGACAACTCCTCTTACCCTGGGCCGGCGACCCTGCCAGCGTGAACGGCCTGCTTTGCCTGATCTTTCAAGGTTATGATCGGGATTGGAGACAGTGCCTATTGTTGCGCGGCATGTAGTCAGCACCATCCTGGTTTCACCTGACGGAAGCTTGACAGTTGCATATTTACCCTCACGGGCTGAAAGTTGTGCATAAGTTCCGGCACTGCGGGCAAGAGCTCCTCCTTTACCGGGTTTAAGCTCAATATTATGAACGATAGTACCAAGCGGAATATCATTAAGAAACATTGTGTTCCCGATCTCGGGCGTTGCATCTTTTCCTGATACAACTTTCTGGCCCACTTTGAGTCCAACGGGAGCAACTATATACCTTTTTTCTCCATCTTCATAAACAAGGAGAGCAATTCTTGATGATCTGTTGGGATCATACTCAATTGCCCTGACTGTTGCATTCATACCATCCTTTTCCCTGAGGAAATCGATGACTCTGTACATCTGTTTGTGACCGCCGCCGATGTACCTCATAGTCCTTTTGCCGTTAACGTTCCTTCCTCCTGATTTTCTGAGCGGTCGAAGCAAGGATTTCTCCGGCACAGCGTTTGTGATATTATCAAAAGCGCTGATAATTTTGTGTCTCTGACCTGGTGTTACAGGTTTGATTTTTCTGACTGCCATACTGGTTGTTAAATATTGCTATAGAAATCAATTTTATTCCCTTCAGCCAGGGTCACAACTGCTTTTTTTACTGCATTTGTTTTCCCTACAAGAAAGCCTGATTTTGTATTCCTGGTTTTTATCTTACCACCATATCTCATCGTATTGACGGAATCGACTGTTACGCCATACAGTTCTTCGACAGCTTTCCTGATCTGCAATTTATTCGCGTTTTTCTCAACGATAAACCCATAGCGATTGAATTTATCGCCCTGGCTCGTCATCTTTTCTGTTACGATCGGTTTAACCAAAATATTCATTACTCAAGATTTACTGGTTTTTCAAAAGTTGCCTGTAAAACGTCAACTGCACTCTCCACAAGTACCAGAGTTGAAGCTTTCATTATTTTATAAGTGCTTAATTCTCCAGCAGTTATAACATCAACCCCTTGTACATTTCGGGATGACAAATATATGTTTTTATTTTGTTCCGGTAAAACAAATAATGATTTTTTATTGCCAATATTCAGGTTAATACCCATTTTCACCATTCCTTTTGTTTTTGGTCCTTCAAAAGAGAAGTCTTCCAGAACAATAATATTATTTGCCGATGCCTTATAAGAAAGGGCTGATTTTCTGGCCAGTTCTTTAAGTTTTTTATTAAGCTTGAAGCCATAGAATCTTGGCTGCGGGCCAAAGATACGGCCACCGCCACGGAACAGTGGGTTCTTTATGCTGCCTGCGCGTGCTGTACCGGTTCCTTTCTGTTTTTTTATCTTCCTGGTACTGCCTGCCACTTCACCACGATGTTTGGATTTATGGGTACCCTGCCTCTGATTTGCAAGGAACTGCTTTGAATCCAAATAAATGGCGTGGTCATTTGGTTTAATCCCGAAAATTGAATCGTCAAGATTAACTTTTCTTCCGGTTTCTTTGCCATCAATATTAAGAATCGCTAATTCCATTATTTTGTAATTATTACGTAACCACCTTT
>JBGPAF010000303.1:0-3420 GCA_041480535.1 Bacteroidia bacterium | reverse complement strand
CTTTAGGCATTCTAGGCACTCCAAACTCCAGGCACTGTTTAGTCATAAATAATATTATTGGAATATTCATCTAAGTATTTTTAATAACTTTCCAATAGAGTAAAAACTAATTATATGGTATGAAAACTTTTAATTACAAGAAAGTTACAGGAATCTGTTTTTTTGGACTGTTTCTTATTTTGTCAACTTCACTATCTGCCCAGGTAAAAATATCAGAACAGGATTGGGTAATTCCGACCTATGCCGTCGCCCCTGCCGATAAGAACCCTATGTTCTTTAATGGGGAATCATACCAGGGAGCTTCAAAATATATATACCCGTATGGTTTGAATGATGTAATTTCAGATGAAAAAACCGAAAGGGCCTGGAAAACAGTTACTCTTGAAAATGAGTACATTAAATTATGTATAACACCTGAGATCGGAGGCAAGCTTTATTATGCCACCGATAAATCGAATGGCTACAACTTTGTCTACAGGAACAATGTTGTAAAACCTTCAAACATTGGAATGCTGGGAGCCTGGGTCTCAGGAGGGATTGAATGGTGTGTGCTTCATCACCACAGGGCATCAACTTTTCAAACTGTCGATTATACAACATCTGAAAACAGTGACGGAAGCAAAACAATCTGGATCGGGGAAACTGAACCACGCCACCGCATGAGGTGGACAATAGGAATTACAGCTTTCCCGGGCCGATCCTATTTTGAGGCAGAAGTTAAGATCCTCAATCCCACTCCTTTTACAAATACTTTCCTCTACTGGGCAAACGTAGCGGCACATACGAATGAAAATTACCAGGTTATCTTCCCGCCCAGTGTGAACATTGCCACATATCATGCAAAAAACAGTTTCACGAACTGGCCATTTTCAACAGAAATCTATAATGGACAGGACTTTACAAAAGGTGTTGATATAAGCTGGTGGAAAAACTCGCCTAACTCCAATTCCTTTTTTGCATATGACCTGAAAGAAGATTTTATGGGAGGATATGACCATGGAAGAGAAACCGGGACCATCCATATCGGTGATCATAATATCGTAAAGGGAGCAAAATTATGGGAATGGGGATCGGGAGCCAGGGGCCAGGCTACCGAAGCAAGGCTTACTGACAATGACGGTCCGTATGTTGAAATAATGGTGGGCGCCTTTTCCGATAACCAGCCCGATTACAGCTGGATAAGACCATATGAGGTAAAGACTTTTAAACAATACTGGTACCCTGTCAGGGATATACAGGGATTTAAGAATGCAAACCTTAATGGTGCAGTAAATCTTGAGGCAAAGGAAAAGAACCAGGTCTTTCTTGGTTACTGCGTAACAAAAAAATTCAGCAGGGCTGCTATCATATTAAAAAACAAGGAGAAGATAATTTTCATGAAAGAGCTCCAGATATCTCCTGAAAATGCTTTCACACAGCTGATCAAAATTGAGGAACCATATGAATTAACTGACCTTTATTCTGAAATTTCAGATCATGAAACCGGGGAGGTTCTGGTCTCGTATAAACCTGTAAAAAATCAGAAGGCGGAAAAATTGCCTGAACCAGTCAAGCGTCCTCCTCTGCCAAAAGATATTGCAACAATTGAAGAACTGTATCTGACCGGCAGCAGAATCGAACAGTTTTATAATCCTACGCTTAATGCGATGGAATATTATCAGGAAGCCCTGAAGCGCGATCCTTCAGATATCCGTACAAATACAGCAGTCGGAAATATTAATCTGAAAAATGGCGATTATAAAAACGCAAGGATATATTTCTCGAGAGCTGTTAAAAGATTAACTAAAGACTTTACACGGCCTTCGGACTGTGAGGCTCTTTACCTTCAGGGTATTACGCTGAAAGATCTTGGATTGTATGATGAAGCAGTTGATACACTTTACCGGGCAACCTGGGATTATGCTTATTACTCAGCTGCATACCTTGAGCTTGCAAGAATTTCATCGTTGAAAGGTGATATGCAAAGAGCTCTTGACCAGATAAATGAATCATTATCAACAAATTCCAGGAACAATAGCGCAATAGGACTAAAATCTGCCATTTTAAGGCGGCTTGGCAACTATAATTCAGCAGCTACGGCACTTGCTGAGCTGCCTGAAAACGATCCGCTTGATTTCAGGGCGGGAAATGAGAAATACCTTATCCTGAAAGCATCAGGCGAAAATCAAAATGCTGAAAAGGCTCTGGCTGACCTTAAACTGAAGATGAGGGATTATGACCAGAATTACCTTGAGCTTGGAATAGCCTATCTGAATGACGGACTGACAGATGAAGCTGAAGATATTTTCAATCGGTTCAGTGGAAAGAATCCAATAATATGTTACTACCTTGGATATATCCTGGATAAAAAAGGCAACAGGACGGAAGCAGGAAGGTTGTTCAGGGAAGGATCAGAAATATCTGTCGATTATGTTTTCCCATTCAGGCTGGAGACGGAAAATATCCTGAAAAAGGCTTCAGAATATCTCCCGGAAGATGCAAAACCATGGTACTATCTTGGTAATCTTTTGTATGACAAGCAGCCTAAAAAGGCAATAGAAGCCTGGGAGAATGCAGTCAGGCTCGACCCTTCAATGGCTATTGCCTGGCGTAATCTGGGCTGGGGATACTATCATCACCAGGGCGATGGATTAAAGGCAATCGCCTCATATGAAAAAGCAATGAGCCTTAAAAAGGATGAGCCGGTGTATTATGAAGAGCTTGATGCATTATATGAGATGAGCAATGCTCCTGTTGAAAAGAGATTAGCGCTGTTTGAAGGAAGTAATGAGATAGTCTCAAAACGGGATGACGCTTTTGCCCGCCAGATAACCGTTCTGACTCTTGCCGGTAAATCTGATAAAGCTGTAGAATACCTTACGGGAAGAAAATTCAACTATCGCGAAGGAAGTTCAAGAGTAAGGGATATCTTGATCGATGCCCATCTTATGCTTGGCAAAAAATTCATGGCTGAAAAGAGCTATAACAAAGCCCTTTCAGAGTTCCTGCTTGCCCAGGTGCCTGAGGAGGAGGCAGTAGGAAGCAGGGCCGGAAACAGGAATGTTCAGGTTGATTATTTTATTGGACTGGCATATGATGCCCTTGGGCAAAAATCAAAAGCTAAAAGTTATTTTGTAATGTCAACCGGTCAGGAATCAGGAAGCTCAAGCTATATTAAATATTATCAGGGATTAAGCTACTTAAAACTTGGTAAGAAGACAGAGGCGAATACTGCTTTTAATTCTCTGATCACAGAGGGAGAAAAGCAGATAAACCAGGGTGCCTTAAATGAAACAGATTTCTTTGCCAAATTCGGGACCAGGGAGGCTGAAAATGCCAGGCTGTCAAATGCCTGCCTGTTGAAAGGGCTGGGGTACAAGGGGCTTGGAAAGACTGCAGAGGCTAAGGAAAATTTACAGAAAGCGGTGGAATTATCGGCAG
>JBGPAF010000302.1:0-3432 GCA_041480535.1 Bacteroidia bacterium | reverse complement strand
CCAAAAGGAATGAAAGGAGTCCCCTTGTCTCTGGTAATCGCAGGAATTCTTGCACTCGCATTTATGGGATTTACCGGTATTGTAAAGTAAACAGCAGTCATTATTTTCAATAGTATTCAATTAATACTAAAAGATTCCTCACTGCGTTCGGAATGAAGTGAAGCGAAGAATCTTATTTCATATTTTGAGAATTATTCGTTTTGTAGTGAAATATTTCATTAATTGGACCATATTTCCTGATTCTGTGGTTTATGCTAATCTCTGAGTATTATGAAATTCTTGAGCTGCCTTTAAACTCTTCCCTCGAAGAGATAAAAAAAGCCTACAGGAAGAAAGCCAGATTATATCATCCGGACATCAACCATTCGCCTGATGCCAAGGATAAATTCATCAGGGTTACTGAAGCATATGATTTCCTGATGACGAGCCACGAAAAAGCCCAGCTGGACGACCAGGACTATTTCAGGATTGTTGAAGAATGGAGAAAATACAGGCAGGACAGGTCGCGGCAGCGTGCCCAGTATTATGCCAGAAGTTCCTTCGTCCGTTTTAAAAACAGTAAATATTACAGATCGACTAAGATACTGAATGCATCCTCGGCCATTTTCACCTTCGCCATCGCGATTACAGTTCTTGTTTTTACAGTATTAGGATATATACTTAGACTGAAGAATCCTATACCGGGTACAGAAAAAACAACTGTGTATTCTTTTATCATGTTATTGACATTGAGCATCATTCTGTTAAGTGTATCCCTTTTTTCTCTTAAATCATATATCGATTCAAATAAAAAGCGCAAAAAGAAGAAATGATTTCGTGGCATGATTTTTGAGCCGGATTAATATCATAAACCGATCATTCAGACCGTTTTATAAACTGATTGTTGTTAATCCGTAAAATGAATCATTATGAAGGACGAAATTATAAAATCGCTGTTTGCAGTTTTTCTTCTTTTTACAATGACTCTTATGTCGTGCAGCAAAACTGATGAAAAACTTCCGGCTGAACCTGTTCCCATAAATCTTACACAGGACCAGGCAGCTCTGATAGAATCAGGCAATTCGTTTGCTTTTGACATTTTCAGCCAGGTACTGAAAAGCGCCGGCGAAAACGAAAATGTAATGATCTCTCCAATGAGCATTTCTTGTGCACTTTCAATGACACTAAATGGTGCCAATGGAACAACGCGTTCTGCCATGCTGGAAGCATTGAGACTGAATGGAATATCTGTTGATGCAATTAATAATTCATACAAAAACCTTACAGCAGATCTCCTGTCTGTCGATAAACGGGTATTGATGACAATTGCAAATTCTGTCTGGACCGAAAATGATTTCGCAGTAAAACAGGCATTTATTGATATCCTCACCAATTACTATGATGCTGAATCGAAATCGTTTGACATAAATGACAGTTCAGCCCCTGATAAGATAAATGCATGGATTGAAGACAAAACCAATGGCCTGATAAAAGAAATGATTGACCATCTCGAGGATAATACGGTCATGCTCCTTATTAATGCGATTTACTTTAAGGGTAAATGGAAATCGGAGTTTGATGAATCCAAAACAACAGAGATGCCATTTTATAAAACAGGCAGCAACCAGATCGAGGTCCCAATGATGAAACAGGAAACTGAAATCAGTGTTTATCAGGGCGATGGATTTGTTCTGGCTGAGTTTCCTTATGGACAGGGAAATTTTGTAATGGATGTAATTCTGCCGGATGAACAGGATGGCTTAAGCAGTACGATTGCTTTAGTAAGTGATGCTAATTTTACAAACTGGATCAGCCAGGTGAGCAAAATAAAAACAGACGTATCATTCCCCAGGTTTAAATATGGGTTCAAGAAAAAGCTGAAAGATGTGCTTAGTGATTTAGGAATGGGCATTGCATTTACTGATGGTGCAGATTTTTCAAATATTTCAGAACTTGATCTTCTAATAAATGATGTGACCCATCAGTCATTTATTGAAACGAATGAAGAAGGTACAGAAGCCGCAGCCGCAACAATAGTCGATATTGGAGTTACATCCGTTCCGGTATCCCCCATGGTTTTCAGGATGGATCATCCTTTCATGTATATAATCCGTGAAACGACCACCAACTCAATAATTTTCATGGGACGGGTCGCTGATCCTTCAATAAATTAATGCGGGGTTAACAGTCTGTCTTAACCTCCATGCAGACCTTCCGCCGAAAGGGGAAGGTCTTTTTTGTTAAAGAAGCACAAGGTTTATTATTTTAGCTATTTTTACAATTATGGCTAAACTGGCAAAAGAGCTCACCCTTTATGGGCTGATAATGGTGGCGATCGGATCATGCATCGGCTCAGGGATATTTGTAACTCCTTCGCAGATTGCAGGGATTATTCCTTCTTCAGGACTTATCCTGCTGGTATGGGCACTCGGAGGACTTATAACATTGACAGGAGCTCTTACATTCGGAGAACTGGGATCCCTGTTTCCTAAAGCCGGCGGAATTTATGTTTTCCTTAAAGAGGCATACGGAGGCTGGCTGGGATTTCTTTACGGCTGGGCATATCTGGTGATAATTACTTCGGGATCAATTGCTGTACTTTCTCTTGCCTTTTCCCACTATCTCAGTTTTTTCATACCTATGGATAATACCTGGAGAACTATAACAAGCATCATAACAATTGCACTGCTTACCACAGTTAACGTTTTCAGGGCAAAATTCGGCGAGATATTCTCAAATATTTTCACCGGGCTTAAGATCATCGGAATACTTATAATTATCTGTACAGGATTCTTTCTTGGTAACAGTGACCTCTCATTTAAAGACCTCGGATTCACCGCTTCTTCATCTGCAGGACTTTCAAGTTTTGGAGTTGCCCTTACAGGTGTTCTTTTCTCATACGGCGGCTGGCAGCATGCTTCATTCCTTGCGGGCGAGACCAAAAATCCTTCAAGGAATGTTCCGGTTGCCATGATTACCGGTGCTGCAGTTGTAACACTGATCTATCTTCTCGTCAATACTTCTTACATGCTTCTTCTGCCGGTCAATACAATAGTTACTTCAGAAAAAGTTGCGGCGGAAGCGGTCAGTACAGTCATTCCCTTTGGAGGGATGCTTGTCGCCGGTTTGATTGCTATCAGTACCTTCGGAACCATAGGCATATACACCCTTTCGGCTCCTCGTATCTATTACGCAATGGCTGAAGATGGCCTCTTTTTCAAGAGCATAGCCAAAGTTCATCCGGTCTTCAAAACTCCTGTAAATGCAATTATTGTACAGTCAGTATGGTCCGTAGTTCTTCTGCTCTTTTGGGGTACGCTCGAAAACCTCATCACTTACACGGTTTCGGTTGAGTGGATATTCTTCACTCTTGCAGCATTCGGAATTTTCATTTTCAGAAAAAAACTAAAGAATACTGAACGTCCGTATAAAACATTCGGTTACCCGGTTACT
>JBGPAF010000301.1:0-3455 GCA_041480535.1 Bacteroidia bacterium | reverse complement strand
GCATATTCCCTGATAGTGTACATTAAAAGGGCGGTTATTGATAAAGCTATAATGTTACTGGTGATGACCCGGGAAAACAGTGATGTATAATTAATTATCCTGCCCCGGTACATTTTGCCGTTAAGCAGGGAGACGGTCAGCCAGATCAGTGCCAGTCCGGCAAAGAAAATGCTGTGTGACGGAAGATATCCTTTCAGTCCAGAGGGCTTGGTTGAAATGACAATAAGGAATGATATTGCAAGAATAATAATATCAGCAAATAAGGTTATTGCCCTAAATCTACGGATCTCCATTAGCTTTCAACAATACTGATGTCTAAATTAACGTAAAATAATTTAATTTATGGCAATGTTGCCGAATTAAAATCGGTTTTTATTAGTTCCCCTCTTAGAAAGGGTAGGAATGGCTTGTTTTTAAAATTCCCCCTTTGAAGGGAATCAAAAGGGGGGGAAAATCAGGTTACCAGTTAAATAAAAGAAGACATGCTCCCTCCCTCCGTCTCTAAGTCGTCTTTACAACTTTCTCCGATACTGAATCCATCTTTTGAAAAAAGGATCATCGATGTAGCAGGCCGAACCTTCCTTAATGATCATCCCTTTTTTCACCAGCCGCTGAAGGACGCTGAATACAGTGCTGGCAGCGCCGGTACCATAAAGTTTTCTGAACTCATCCGTCAGTGGGGAGAGATCGCTTGCCGACATACCGGTAAGCACCATCATATTGGTCCTGTTAAGGGTGTTCCATAACAGTTCAAAATCATTATCATGACTTGTAACAATCTCATCTGATGCAGTTTCAACAATGTCTGTCACATAGTCCTGATGACTCAGCAACTCCCATACAGTGAATGCAAGCTGTTGGGTGTAATAGGGGTGCGATCCGGTGATCTTAAGAATGGCTGCTGATAAAATTCCTGCCTCTTTTACAAATCCGGTGAACCTGTATTCAAGGAATAAACGGAATTTCTCTTCCGGGATCTTCCCAAGCGTGAACAGAGTGCCAAAACGGTAAAAAGGAGAATTCTTCTTTTCAAAGATCTCCCTTATCATTGATTCACTGCTGCCCATAAAGACATAATTGATATTTTTATGATTTTGTATTACGGAACGGAGCATCCTGTCCAGACCGGTGTTGATCCTGAAAATATCCTGAAACTCATCAAGTACAACAATAATTTTTTTATCCTCTTTCCCCAGCTTCTCGATGAGGTTAAGCACATCTTCAAGCGGAGCCAGGTCTTTGGAACCGGGGGTAAATGAGATTTCCATCTCACCGGTAACCGGATTCATAATAACTGATGGTATCAGACGGAATGATTTAATGTATCCCTTAAGCTTCTGCATGGGGAAAATACGGTACACCCTTTTAAGAAGCTGAGATGCAAAATCCTCTTCAGAAATTATCACCTGCAGGTCAAGGTAAACATAATGACGATCTGATTCATTGAGGATCTTCTTTATAAGACTTGTCTTGCCAAATCGCCGGGGACTTATTACGATCAGATGATTTTCACTTTTCAGATGGGATTCTATTTTAGCCAGCTCATCTTCCCTGTCTGTAAAATGAACCCCGTCAACAATAGTTCCGAATTTGAATGGATTTTCTTTCATTGCTTTGCGATTATATTCGTAACGAAATTATTCGCAAACAAAATTACGAATATTTTCATAATAAAGATATTTTCTTTTTATTTCTTTCTATAAATGGATAGCTCTATCCGCCGTTTCTGGCAGCCATATCTCTCTTGGGGCGGGTGGTTTTCGGTTCCCCTCCCTGTTTCACATGAACTCACCCCCAAACCCCCTCTCTGCTTCGCAACGAGGGGGCTTTACAGAAGGATCCCCTCCCTGGAGCGGGCCGAACGTTAAGAAACATCCCACCGGGCTGTTTCTATACGCTCAGCCCTCCCGTAGGGGGCGAAAATTCACTACACTAAACATAATGTGTATTGGATTTCAGAATGCCACCAAATCTTTTTTGGAAAAAGAGTGACATTTTGGAGGTTGCGAAGAGGGGGCAAGCTGGTGATCCCGCAGAGCGGGATAATTAAAAAGCTATCTATTGTGCAGGGAAGTAAGCAATACTGTTTGACCCGAAGCCTCTGAGCAAAGTCGAAGAGGCGAAGGGGAGTTGTATTAAGTGGGCAGCCGACAAAATGGCACTCCCAAAAAAGATTTGAGGCCGCCCTTTTTTGGTTCATTTTTTGGGCGAGCAAAAAATGAACAAGAAAAGAAAAGAATTAAAATCCGAAAGTTACTCCCAGGTTGAGAGTATTCTTACGGACGTAAAAATAGTCAGGTGACCACCTTATATCACCACTAACATTGGAATTGGTGAAATTGCACCACGCATAGAGGTCATTAATGATCTGATACGACGCCTTCAGGCCAAAGACAGTGCTCTGCCATTCCACAGAGGCGAGGGGAGGATTTCCCACTCTGGCACCACCAAGCTCACTATAATCCGGACCGCGGATCGCATCAGTAAAATACATGCCAATATTAAGGGTACGAACCGGTTTGTAATCAATTGCAAGGTACCATTCCCTGGAATTGTCTCTTAAATAATATCCGAGGTTATAGTTCTGAGTCTCGAACGTAAGAGTGGGAACATAATGCTGGTATGTGAGGGGATACGAATATGTGAATTCAGTTGTAAATGCAATGTTTTGCAAAGGAAAATTACTTAATCTGAATCCTGTTTTCCAGCTGAAGAAGTTCCACTCATCATCTTTTGTGAACCGGGCGAAAGAGAGCTCATCAATAAATAATGTTACATACAGATGAAGGTGTTTTATGTTCCTTGAACTGATATCGATAAATGTCTGTGAATTCATATTATCGATTCCGGAAGAATAGGAGTGATCGACCGATTTATAGAAAAACAGGGGCATAAGATAAACCGGATTGAAATGTTTATCAGTATAGACAATGCTGTTACCGGCAGAAATATTGAGATTTTTAACCGGGGTGAATGTAAACATGTTCGCTGCAATGAATTTCTTATGATATACTTCCCTATAGTTGGTACCGTAGCTGTTGGTTACCCAGTACGACCGGGAACTGTCGACAACCATGGAGTTGAGCCATCCGTGGAAATAGTTGAATTCGAACCATTTCACAGGCCTGAGATTGAGGCGTAGCTGAACAAATGTAGGATTGTTCCCTCCGAAAATATTAGCACCGTTATAATTGTTTCCCCATTGCTGGCGGTACTTAACAAATCCTGCATTTCCCCATTTCCACGACCATGTGACGCCGCCCTGCATCTCGCTCCAGTCGGTTCCCTTGTAATGTCCGCCCTCTCTCTTTGTAAGGTATTCCGGCCTTCCCAGCAAAGGTTTCTCATGGTTATCCCGTAGGGAAGCATAAAATCCCCAGTGCTGTACATACGCTCTTGCTTCCCCGAAATTCCTTCCATAATAAGCCTTTCCCGAGGAATTTGTAAATATCTCG
>JBGPAF010000300.1:0-3471 GCA_041480535.1 Bacteroidia bacterium | reverse complement strand
TCAATTTATTTCAGCCAATGATGGTTAAGGACACTGGCTTTTACACCTTGATCACTTTTCTCCTAATTAAAGCTCTCCTGAACTACAACCTTTGTGGTAGATTTATTGCACAGTTCAGACTTTCTTCAACGCTTCCAGAACCTTTGCTGGGGTCATGGGCATATCGTATAATACAGCACCTGTTGCATCATATATTCCTGCGGCAATTGCACCTCCCATAACAATGACTGCAGGTTCGCCTCCTCCATGTGGCGGCTGCTCAGGGTGGTTCAGTATTTCAGTCTCAATAGCCGGGACCCATGAGAACCTGGGCAATTCATATGTATCATAGTTGGTATTCAACTTCTTACCTCCCTCAAATCTGATCTCTTCTGCCAATGAATATCCAAGCCCCATAGTGATGCATCCTTCAATCTGAAGGGTTGATCCCTGCGGATTTACACATAAGCCCATATCCTGAGCGCAGGCAACACGGACAACCTGTACCTTGCCCGTAGCCTTATCGACTTTGACCTCTGCGAACAATGCCACCCATGTATCAACATCGGTTCCGCAGGCCATGCCAAAGCCCCTTCCGCTGCGCGGTTTTTCTGGTTTATATCCGAATTTACCGGCTGCAGCCTTTAGCACGGCTATCATTTTCTCATCGGTCAGATTCTTAAGCCTGAAGTCGAGCTGATCAATGCCTGCCATGGAAGCCATCAGGGTCATCTGCATCTCTCTGGCAAAGGTGTTATTGCTGTTACCGGGAGCACGCCATGGCCCGGTGGCAAAGGGATGCACCGGCGGTTCATTTTCCAGCTCCTCATATACTGTAGTCAGCTGATGAGGAACGTTATAGATTGTATCTGCGCCCCTGTCGCCGCAATAGTAAGCATCGTAATCCCAGAAGGTGATTCTGCCGGACTTATCGATTCCGGATGCAAGCTTTATAAGTGCTGCAGGTCTCGTTGTATCATACAGGAACTCCTCTTCGCGCGTATATTCCACCATTACCGGCTTGCCTGTCAGCTTAGTGATCCTGGCTGCCTCAACTGCCTGTGGGTTATCACCTTTTCCGCCAAATCCACCACCCACAAAAGGAACGATCACATGTATCTTATCAAGAGGCATATTCAGCTGTGCAGCAATAGTTTCCTGTGTAAGAAATGGTGTCTGTGCGGAAGCCCATACCTTTATCCTGTCGCCGTCTTTCATTGCAAAAGCCGCGTGGGTTTCAATAGTAGCATGTGCAACATAGGCATGATGAAATTCTGACTCGATTACCCTGTCTGCATTTTTCCTGCCTTCGGTTATATCTCCCGATTTATTTACCACCGCACCTTTAGTACCGGATTTAAAATAATGGTCATAAACGCTTTTATTGTTGACCTTCATTTCATCGCATGAGAATTCAGCTTTTACCTTCACAATAGCTGCATCAGCTATGTCGCGGTCTTCATGAAGAACTACAATAAAATCATTATCACGGACAACCTGTATCCCTTTAATCTTCTCAGCTTCAGAGGTATCGGCAGATGCCAGTTTTGCCCTATATGAAGGAGGCCTAAGTATCCTGGCATGAAGCATTCCTGGCATCTTGAAATCACCTGCATATTTTGCCTCTCCGGTTACTTTTTCGAGGGAATCAGTCCGTTTAAAAGGTTTGGTAATTATTTTGAAATCTGAAGCACCTTTCATTGCCGGGTTGCCGGTAATCTGTCGCTCAATCTTCTTGCCCTCTGTCAGCTGGGCATAGCTTACTTTTTTGTCAGGATTATTTTTTACGAATATTACACCTTTGGTCACTTCCAGTTTATCTACAGGCACTTTGAGATGTTCAGACGCCAGAATGAAAAGGATTGATCTTGCCTCGGCAGCAGCCTGCCTCATAGCCTGTCCATATTCACGTACCGAGGTCGAACCCCATGTGCCGTCATCCCAGGGACACAGGTCGGTATCGCCCATTACCATCTTCACATTTTCAAACGGGACATCCATCTCATCGGCCATCTCCTGTCTCAGAGCGGTTATCGGTCCTTGTCCCATTTCAATTTTGCCGGTAAAGCATGTTACAGTCCCGTCCTCTGACACATGGACAAAAGCATTATAATCTTTCGGAACAGATCTTTGCTCCTGTCCTCTTGCTTCTTCAGCAGGTTTTGTCTTGCATCTGGCTACAAGAACAACAATTCCGCCGCCCAGGTACTTGAAAAAGTCTCTTCGCGGGATCATCACCCGTCTGCGGTTTCCTGAAGATTCCATTTTTTTATCGATAATCACCTTTCTCATAGCTTCCATCCTTTCATTTCATCAGCAGCTGTCTGAATCGCATTAATTATCCTGACATGTGCCCCGCAACGGCATAAATTATCTTCCATTCCTTCAATTATTTCCTGCCTTGTTGGAGAAGGATTTTTCAAAAGAAGTCCTGTTGCTGTCATGATCATTCCAGGAGTGCAGTAGCCGCACTGAAGGGCATCATGATCAACAAAGGCTTTCTGAACAGGATGCAATTTTTCCTTTGTCCCGAGGCCTTCGATGGTGATCAGCTCTTTTCCTGCAACATCCCCGATAGGGAGCATGCATGACCTGACTGGTTCTTTGTCGAGAAGCACTGTGCATGCCCCGCAGAATCCCATCCCGCAGCCGTACTTGGTACCTGTCAGTCCTAACTGATTTCGCAAAACCCATAACAGAGTTTGCGTGGGATCCATTTTGATCTCGATTTTTTTACCATTCAAAGAAAAACGAATTGTCTCTTCCATATTATTTGAATTTGATTTACTTTATTGTCGGTTGTTCATTTTGATAAAGTTAGGAAAGAATTATTAAATAATGTAAATACAAGTTTTTTACTCCTGAATTGACTGAAATAAGGTTAAAGCACTAATAATACTTTTTAATAATTCGTGGTTAGATATTTCAAGCTCTTTGTCTACTATGAAACTTCATGTAACCTGAAAGGAAGTGGATCTCGATTGAAATTTATCAATTTTAAGTCAGAACCTGGCGTAAACCTGGCGCCAACAAAAAACCAACCATCAGAATGAAACTCTAATTGGTTGGTTCTCAATTGTGGGCCCATCTTGGATCCAACCACCGACCTTTAAATAATTTAAAATCCGTCCTTCTATGGCCACTATAATCCGGTCTGATAAAACTTAACATACATAAAAAACAACAAGGGTTAAACTCCGGATTTGGGTGGTCAAATTGGTCCGATTAACTTTAGGCTATATTAATGGCTTTCCCCAAGACAATATTCTACTTATAAGGCAGGTTCATCTTCCTGGCAATCTCCTGAAAGCGGGGATCATCACGTAAACTGTCAAAAATAGGTAAAAGCAGATAAGTTAGACTTGGATCATGCACTTCATAAGCTGTCTCAAGCCATTCTATTGCCAGCTTCTTGATGCCAATTAAGGCATAAGTAAGAGCAATATCCCCAGGCAATACAAAGTGAGTTTTTGATTGTGCTGCCAGAGCATC
>JBGPAF010000299.1:0-3472 GCA_041480535.1 Bacteroidia bacterium | reverse complement strand
CGTATTCATTCCCGAGGTATGCAGCTAAGCGGCGGGATGAATTATACAACTGACTGAATGAGATATTTTCCTTTCCAACAAGGAATGGCTTCTCCAGGTCACCTGTCTTTTCAAAGAAATAATCAAATGCATTCATACATTTTAGTCTTAGTTATTCCACAAAATAATCCCTGACCGGGGGCATTCTCAAGTACTCTGTCGTCTTACGCTTCCGATCAAAGTTCCTGAACAGGGCATCAATCCTTTCAGCTGATTCACCCATTACCTGTGCTACTTCCTGCGAGGAATATCCGTTTTCATATCCGTACCAGTAGATATCCATAAGCCTGAAGGGTAACTGGTAGAAGAACTCTTCCTGGGTTTGTGTTGCAGAATAAGTATCTGTCGTTGGAGTCCTTTCTATAATCCGGTGAGGCACACCGAGGTATTCAGCAAGCTGATATACCTGTGTTTTATAAAGGTTGCCAATCGGCATCACATCAGCTCCGCCGTCGCCATATTTTACAAAAAATCCCTGTTCCTGTTCGTGCTTGTTTGGAGTCCCTATTACCATGTAATGAAGAGCTTCAGCATGATAATATAATATCGACATTCTGGAACGCTGTTTAAAGTTTGACGCAGCGACTATCTGCAGGTAATCCCGGGCATGGAGAATTTTGTCCTGTTGATTCCCTTTCTCATCAATAATTGTAAGGGAAAAGATGGGAGGAAGGTTACTATATAATCCACTCTGCCTTATACCGATTTTCATCTTATAGGTCTTTGGATCATATTCAGGGAAGACCCTTTTGACTGCTTCATCGCGCCTTTCATAACATTTAAATCCATTCAGCGCTTCTGTTATTTCTTCCTTGATCGTTCTTACCCCTAATTTCCCGGCCAGTTCAAGCGCAAGCTCTTCACTTTCCGGACTAGAGTCTTTTTCCGGCATGATTATTCCTACAACTTTGTCAGCTCCAAAAGCTCTGACAGAGAGTGCCAGACAAACCGAAGAATCGATGCCTCCGCTAATTCCGACTACTGCCCCTTTTCGTTTGAAATTTTGCAAAACATCCTGTTGAAGCTTATTTGCAATTTTATTGGTAGCTGTCTCAACATTATCAAGCAAGATTATCTCTTTTGAAAAAGGTTTCCTGGTTTTCATAGATTTATTTTATGTCTCTTCTATTAGTTTCAAGTTGTTTAATTTCCCTGCCTGGAAATTCTCATAATTTTTTTCAATAAACTGATTATGCAAAAGATGTGTGGAAATAACTGAAGCAAGCACCATATCTTCAACCTCCGATGAATTCCCTGTTTTCTCTATCTTTTGAAGCATATTTGAAATAGAATTATAGTCGAAGATTCCTGCTTTACTGAAGTATTCATGGGTGAGCATCTCTTTTACATAATCAGGAGGTTTATTAAGAAAAAATGCGCTTTTAACAGGCGCTCTGTAAGCCTGTTTTGAACGCTTGATTATTGATTCGGGAATCTTATTCTGCATTAATTTTTTCAACAGATACTTCTCATTCAGACTGTGTAGCTTGTAATCGCCGGGTAACTTGTTACAAAATTCAATTACCCGATAGTCAAGGAACGGATAGCGCCCTTCTACTGAATTTGCCATTGCCATCCTGTCGCCCTGGGAAGAGAGAAGATAGCCTGACATAAATATGGATGTCTCAAGCCATTGAGATTTTTCAAGATAATCCCAGTTATTAAATCCCGCTGGTAAGGTTTCTTCAAGGTTTTCCAGAGGAGAATATCCGTTTAATTCTGATTTGATCTGGTCAGAAAAATGCTTCTTAATATGGTTGGAATTATTCCATCTTAAGAGATGTGAATAAAACGGATTCTCGATATCTTCAAGCTTATACCCGTAAAACATTTTAAGTATTGCAGGATTTGCCTGCTTCATCTGCGGAAGGTATGGATAAAGCTTTGTCAGCAGACGTGGGCGAATAACAGAATCAGGTTGATTTGCCCAGAATCTTCTGATCTTTGCCTCCTTGAAGATGTCATAGCCGGCTAACATTTCATCTGCACCTTCACCGGTTATTACAACTTTTATATTGTTTTGTCTTACAAGCCTGGATAACAGGAACATTGGAGCTGGCGCAGTCCTGGTGACGGGTGTTTCAGTATGCCAGATCACTTTTGGGAAGCTTTCAGAAATCTCTTCAGATGTGCAGATAATTGATCTGTGCCTTGTATTGAGGTACCTTACTGCTTCATTCTGATAAGAGGTTTCATCAAAGTCCTTGTCATCAAAACCAATTGAAAAAGTATTGAGGATTCCCGGTTCAATGTCTTTTATATAAGCTACAGTTGAGCTTGAATCAATTCCCCCGCTTAAATATGCAGCTACTTCCACATCGGCCCGCAACCTTATTTTTACAGCATCATAAAACAATTCGTGAAATTGTTCAAGTGCTTTCTTGAAAGGAATATCCTTGCTGCTATTGTTAAATTGCAGATCCCAATATTTACTGATTTTTAAACCTGCTTTGTTATATACAAGGTAATGTCCGGGTGATAACTCATAAATACCTTTAAATGCTGTACCGGGTGTTATCGCAGTCCAGAACGTATAAATCTGTGACAGGTTTTTATATGAGAACTCAGGATTGATATCTTTTTGAACAAAAATCGATTTGATTTCGGAGGCAAAGAAAAATCCTTTTTCAGAAAGATTATAAAACAGAGGCCTGATGCCAATCCTGTCTCTCGCTATGAATAGTTCCTGGTTTAATTTATCCCAGATAGCAAATGCAAACTGGCCGTTCAACATTGAAAGACACTCTTTTCCGTATACAGCATATAGCTGAACCAGAACTTCAGTATCTGAGTGTGTCTGAAAGGTATGTCCTTTGCTGACAAGTAATTCTCTGAGTTCAGGGTAATTGAATATCTCCCCGTTAAAAACGATCCAATAACGTCCTGATGGATCAGAAAGTGGTTGTTGTCCGGTCGATAGGTCAATAATGCTTAATCGCACACTTCCGATTGCAGCAAAAGGGGACAAATAAATGCAGCTTTCATCCGGGCCACGATAATTTATGGAGCGGAGCATCCCTTCGACCACAGGTTTGCATACAGACTTGCCCCTGTAATCTATTATGCCCGCGATTCCGCACATAATTAATTGCTGTTTTTGCGAACTATGAAATCAGTAATGGCATTAATTGATTCAAAATTCTCTTCAACCAGGTCGGAGTCGGATGTCTTAATGCCAAAGTTTTCTTCAAGATAGGTAATCAGGACTACAAAACCCATAGAATCAAAATATCCTTCTTTGAATATTAAGGAATTATCTTTTATTTTATCCTTTTCGACGAAGGTTGCCTGCTGAATATATTCCTTCACTTTCTCTTTGATGGTGACTGTGTCAATGCTCATAACTTATTGGATGTGTTACAATTTTAGATATGTAAAAGTTAATCTAGTTTTTAATATAATAATTGCTGTAATGACGGTACGAACTCTTATG
>JBGPAF010000298.1:0-3476 GCA_041480535.1 Bacteroidia bacterium | reverse complement strand
TCCCGGTTGAAGTGGAACCAGACAAGAGTTTGGAACCTACTTTTTTTTTGATATCAACACCATAGGTAGCTTCTGCTATCTCTATCATTTTATCCTTGAACTCAAGCAACAATTGCTTCTGTCCAATAATCCTCTCAAGTTCCTTTATGCGCTCTTGAAGAGCTTTAATCTTTTGTGTGTCGCTCTTTGCTTCAACTACTTGCTTTACTTGTTTCTTTGCCATTACCGAGTATTTGTAAATCCAATTATATACCGAAGTCCTGCTCACTGAGTAGGTCTTACAAATATCGGAAACTGATGACATATTCTTTTCCAATTCCTTGACTTTCTCTTTTTTAAACTCTTCATTAAAGGACCTCTGATATTGAGGTTTGTGTTCATGATCAAAATAATTTACTTTTGCCATATTGTTAACCATTTTTTTGGTCAACGTATTTCAGGCACCGACAGAGGTATGTTTTTTGGACCCCTGATAGAGTTCATATTTAACAAGTACACATTCCAGCGATCCGTTAAACAGAGTTGTTTTAAAAGCGGGTTTCAGGCCGACTTGCTTTAATGACTCTTTATCTGACGTAATCAGCCATGCTTTATAGCCAGGGAAATTATGCTTAAGAGTTGATCCGATCATGCCGTATAAGTTATCTGTCTCTGAGATTCTGATCCTCTGGCCGTATGGAGGGTTCATTATGATCACTCCATCATTTTCCGGAGATTTAAGATCACGAAAATCCGATTGTCTGACCGATATTAAATCTGAAAGGCTTGCAGATTCAACGTTTGCCTTTGCCTGGGCGACAGAATTTTCAGAGATATCACTTGCAAAAATTTTAACTCCCGGGATCACTCCCTTTGATCCGGCTTCTTTCTTAACCTGATCAAACAGATCTTCATCATAATCTTTCCATCGCTGGAAACCAAAGAATTGCCTGAACCTGCCCGGAGGAATGCCAGAGGCAATCATAGCAGCTTCAATTGGAATCGTACCTGATCCGCACATTGGATCCACAAACGGGGTATCGTTATTCCATCCTGAAATAAGAACAATACCTGCGGCAAGAACCTCATTTATGGGAGCTGCCCCCTGTTCCTTCCGGTAACCCCTTTTATACAACGGGACAACCGTAGAATCCAATGAAATAGTCGCCAGATTATTGCTGATATGCAGGTTAAAAACTATGCCAGGGTCATCTGCATCCACTGAAGGACGTACACCTGTTTTTTCCCGGAACCAGTCGGCAATGGAATCCTTAAGCACCAGTCCTGCATAGCCGGTATGCTGAAATAAAGGTGAATTTATCACGGGGATAATAGAGAAAGTTGTATCCGGATCCAGAAACTTATCCCATTCAACTTTTAAACTGCTCTTATAAAGATCATCAGCTGATCTGATCCGGAATTCAGCTATTGTCATTAAAACCGACAAAGCTGTTCTTAAACAGTAGTTCGCTTTATAGAGGAATTTAATATCACCGCTAAAGGCCACTGCACGGTTAAGCATCAGAATATCTGATGCGCCAAGAATCTTTAATTCTCCGGCAAGAACATTTTCGAGTCCATATAGAGTTTTTGCGATGAATTTCATCCCTGAATTCTTTCCTGGAATAAAAGAATTTGTTATGTCTCTTCCTGAATAAATATGCCAGGATAAAATTATTCGTAACCCAGCATCTTATTATAGGTCGATTTATCTGAAATAATCCTTAGTGCAGTTTCAATTGTTACATCATCTTCATTTAGTATCCGGTAATACTCATTGCTTTTCCAGATATTGGAAGCAACCAGTCCTTTCAGCACTTTAAATAATTCCTTCTGAGATATCTTAAACTGGGAATCATTGTATTTAACACCTGAGTCTTCAGCCTTTTTAATAAACGCTGCCACCTCGTCAGAGGAAAAACTGAATTTCTCCTTGAAATCATCAAACAGCTTATACTTTGAAGTGAGCAGCTGCCTGTTCTTATCAGAGTACTCAAGAGCAAATGAAGTAACAATTCCTTTCCTGATAAGGCTTCTGTAGTAATCGGAATAGTTTGATGTGTCAGCAGGAACAAACTGATCAGGCATTATTCCGCCTCCCCCGTAGACAATCCGTTTATTGACAAGTGTTTTGAACTTAAGTGAATCAGGAAAATGGATGCTGTCTGCAGTTATAAGCTCTCCATCGGTATATCGTTTGTAAAAATTCTCAAGATATTTATCATATCCTTCATCATACGGACTTTGGATCAATCTGCCTGTAGGGGTGTAATACCTTGCTATTGTGAGCCTGATCATTGAACCGTCGGTAAGATAGAATCCATTCTGAACCAGGCCTTTTCCAAAAGTTCTTCGTCCAACAATTATACCCCTGTCCCAATCCTGAACTGCTCCGGCAAGAATCTCGCTGGCTGATGCGGATCCCTCATCGGTCAGAACTGCGATCCTGGACGAAGCAAGTGTTCCTGATCCTGTAGAGGTATAGTCCTGTCTTGGAGTTTTTCGTCCGTTAAGATATACAAGCAGTTTTTTATCGGAAAAGAATTTGTCGGCGATATCAGTTGCAGCAACCATAAAACCGCCCCCATTTGAACGAAGATCCAGAACAAGATGTTTCATATTGCTTTTTCGCAGACTGTCAACAGCGCCCATAAACTCCTTGCTTGTGGTTGCGGCAAACTTATTAAGTTTAATATAACCAGTCTCTTTATCAAGCATATAAGCTGCATCAAGGCTGTTAATCGGAATTTTATCCCGGACGATCGTAAAATCAAGAATTTCTTTTTCTCCTTTCCTGAATATATTAAGATTGACTTTTGTGCCTTTCATCCCCATTAGCTTGCTGCGGACCCCGTTCGTCGAAATGCCGATCCCTGTAACCTTCTCGCCGTCGATGGTTATTATCCTGTCGCCGGGAAGCAGTCCGACTTTTTCTGATGGTCCGCCTGATATTGGTTCTATCACAATGATAGTGTCGCGGAGGAGATTGAACTGAATTCCTATTCCTTCAAAATTTCCGTTTAGCGGTTCATTCATTTCCTTCACATCTTTGGCTGAAATATAAACCGAATGCGGATCGAGGTTCCGGAGCATTTCGATTATGGTTTTCTCAGTCAGCTTATCAATATCCGTAGTGTCGACATACCATGCATCAATAAGGCTCAGTGTTCGTCCAATCTTGTATGTGTTTTCATTCAGTACCTGAGAAAATACAGAAGTCACTGAAAACAAAACTATAATTACTAATATTTCTAATCTTTTCATTTTTTAGTTCTTATTTTTTTCTTTTACATCCCTCCTCCCCTGCAATCTGGCTCCTACGCTAAATTTGCCCTCAGGGCAAATTCTTTACGCTCGGCCCGCTTCGAAGGGGGAATTATGTGGATTTACTTTTGCCTTTTTACTTTTTAAAACCTACCCCCACCCCTCCATGTGTAATTCTTCACAATTTAGGTAACATTTCACTATTAAATTCAATCTGCTTAATTTACTTGAAT
>JBGPAF010000297.1:0-3478 GCA_041480535.1 Bacteroidia bacterium | reverse complement strand
TGATTTGTCATATTCGTAGAACTTCTTCTCAAATTTGTTGTTGACAAATTGCTCGACTGCCAGAGCTTCATAACCCCACCTTGCAGTTACTAATTCTCCATAAAAAGGTATTGTTACGGGACATGATATGTTTGGATTCAATTTTTCAAATCTTACCAGAACACCGCTTAGTATGATCTGAGGAATAATCAGGAATGGTATCAGGATATAAATGGTGACAACAGCCTTAAAGCTGTCTGAAATAACCAGCCCCAGTACATTGGCAAAAGCCCAGCATGAAAACAGAACCAGCCAGTATTCAAGGGTCATTCCCCTGATCCCCGTAATTGCATTTCCAATTAAAACAAATGTCAGTGCCTGTACTGCAGATATTCCGAATTGAACAAAAACTTTCGACATCAGGTAGCTGTTCCAGCTCAGATTAAGAAAAGCTTCCCTGTTTAATATTTTTCTGTCTTTAAAGATCTCTTCAGCACTAACAATCAGACCCATGAAAATGGCAATAATCACTGACATAAAAAGATAAACAGGGAGGTTGCTGTTATCAATAAGATAGTATTGTGGATTTTTGGCACTTTCATCAAAGTACCTGATCAGGGAAGCAAGACAGAATGCAAGTGCTGGCGCTTCGAGAAGAGTGATCAGAATATATTGAATATCAGAGATTTTTGACAGGATATCCCGCTTAGTGAAAATAATTAACTGTTTGAGTTTATCCGGGGTTTTAAAACTGATTTCCGGAAGGTCCTTTCCTTCTTCAAGTTTTTCTTCCTTCCTTTCTGCTTCATAAAGTTCCCTCCAGTCTGAGGGTGAAATCCTGCGGGTCTCGGTTGGTTTGCCGCTTTCAGTGAAAACCCTGGTTTCAACAATATTGAAGATCTGCTCAGGATTGACATTACCGCAGGCATAGCACTCACTTTCACTGTAGTCAGGTTGTCCTATCTTTTTCTTGAAATACTCAATAGAGTCAATCGGATTTCCATTATAGATCAGGTACCCTCCAGAGTCCAGAATAATTAGTTTGTCAAACATTTTGAAAATGTCGGAGGAGGGCTGATGAATGACAATAAACAACAGTTTCCCTTTTCTTGCCAGCTCTTTCAGAAGATCAAGTATGTTTTCCGAATCTCTCGATGAAAGCCCTGATGTCGGCTCATCAAGAAACAGGATTGCAGGTTCCCTTATCAGTTCAAGTGAAATATTGAGCCTTTTTCGCTGGCCACCGCTTATCTTCTTATTAAGAGGCGATCCAACCTTCATGTTTCTTATTTCATAAAGCCCAAGATTCTTTAAAACACTATCAACCCTCTGGATTATCTCTTCTTCAGTCAGATTCCCGAAACAAAGCTTCGCATTGTAATAAAGGTTGTTAAATACCGTCAGCTCTTCAATAAGAAGGTCATCCTGTGAAACATAGCCTATAAGACCCTTTATTTTATCAGGTTCCTTATGAATGTTTATGCCATTAATAAGGACTTCACCATCATATGGCGGATTAATCCCGTTAAGAACACTGAGAAGAGTGGATTTCCCTGCACCGCTGGCTCCCATTATTCCGATCATCCTGCCCGATTCGCTCTTGAATGTCATGTGATGAATCCCGACCTCGCCGCTTTTAAACCTGTATTCCAGGTTGTCTACTTCATATACTACTCTCGATGAAAGGAATTCCTCCTTCAGAAACTGCATTGTTATGTCCCAGTAATAAATAGGGGACATATTATAACCTTTTATTGATGAACCCTGACTCACCGGATATACCTTATTCTCCTGAAGAAGCTGGCCATTCATTGATAATTCACCCGAGCGGGCAAATCTCATAAAGTACATGTTTATCGAGGGTACAAAAAGAATCCATATCTGCCCTTTCAATTGTTCTTTACGGGTATATTTGACGCCATGATTTTCAGCAGGTTTATTCCCGGTTATTATAAGAAGGTTCTGTGATGCAGGAATCTCAGTGAATGGATTAAGAACAAATTTCTCAATGATCCCGTATTCAGCCTTTGAGATATTAAGTCCTTCAGCCAGGGTAGCAATAAATCCGAGTTCAAGGGGACTTACTTTTTCTCCGCCCGATTTACAAAACTCAAGAGCCTGGATTACTACAATAATTCGTTGTTCCTGATCGAGCTGCCCCTCTTCATTGATATCAGTGCAGAGTTTTGTTATCCTTATTGCAATAGCTCCTTCGCGCCGTTCCGGAGTGCTTTTCTCAAGCCTTTCCTGGGCTTCATGATAAGCCTGGCTGTAGGTAGCAAGATATTTTTTTACAAGTTCCTGATTTAGCTGATGCCTGAGAAATGTCTCAACAACATGCTTTCTCTCCGCTTCATTCCGCTGAGGTTCAGCAATCAGGGCAAATAATTGCATCAGGGCTTCAATAATCTTCTCATTCATTTATAACCAGAGATTATTTACAGGGTACTTGCATGAAAAATTATATGCCAGATTAAAAGTGCTCACCCTGTTTTACTAATTTCATAAACAGGTATTCCATTCAATTATTGTTAAATAATTAACTGATGAAATTAAATATTTGATAATAACAGAATAATGTAAGTTTTCAACAATCGAAGGTTATTTTCTCCTTCTCCTGGTTTTCTTCTTCTCAACTGAAAATCCGAATTTACCGATAAACCTGCCTGTTTCATAATATTTGCCATGGGAATAGCAGATAGGATCAGCATCATAAAGACTGAAAACACCTGTTCTTTCGTCAAACAAAGTCTTATCTGCATTGACTGCAACCACTTCTGAAATGAACATATGATGTGATCCCAGTTCCTTGATTTCTTTTACAATGCACTCAATATTGACAGGCGATTCCTTTATTAACGGGGCTTTTACGATTTCACCTTTTACAGGTGTAAGGCCCATTTCAGCAAACTTGTTATGATCGGCTCCTGACTTCACACCGCACCAGTCTGTGGCAAATGCCAGATCTTTCGTCGTGAGGTTTATCACAAATTCACCATGTTTTTTTATTATGCCATAAGAATGACGCGATGGTCTTACTGAAATATAACACATTGGCGGATCAGTGCAAATCGTTCCTGTCCATGCTACTGTCATAATATTATATTCCTCAGGTGTTGCTCCGCAGCTGACCATCACAGCAGGAAGAGGATAGATCATCGTCCCGGGTTTCCAGAGAATTTTGTCCATTATATCTTAAATTTTAATTCAAATATACCTTTTAAAACAGGATTGTGAATATATCCTCTCTGATCCCCTCCTTGTGTAACGCTTCACAATTTTGATAACAAACCTAATCATCTGCTTTTAAGATTTTTACCCCCTTTCTTATTTCCCCCAAGGGGGAAATGATTGATTTGCTCCTTCCCCCTTGGGGGAAGGCTGGGAAGGGGGTATTTAATAAATAAATATTTACCATTTGGATCATAGTAAAAGTGTTACCGAAATTGTGAAGTATTACACTGTGAGGAGCCAGGGGTGGGTTTTAAATTGACATATT
>JBGPAF010000296.1:0-3482 GCA_041480535.1 Bacteroidia bacterium | reverse complement strand
GCGGGATTTCGTGTTGCAATAATAGATAACCTCTCAAATTCGAGAAAGGAAGTTATTGATGGTATAGAAAAGATTACCGGGAAAAGACCACTTTTCGAAAAGATTGACCTTCTGGAGGAAAACCTGCTTGATGATTTTTTCTTTCACCATCCGGATATTAAAGCTGTTATACATTTTGCAGCTTACAAATCTGTCCCTGAATCTGTCAGGAAACCTCTGATGTATTACGAGAACAATTTGTTTTCACTTATTCACCTGTTTAAACTGATGGTGAAATATAGAGTGAAATACTTTGTTTTCTCATCTTCATGCACAGTTTATGGTGAACCGGATGTTTTGCCTGTGACTGAAAATTCACCTATGAAAAAAGCAAATTCACCTTACGGCAGTACCAAACAGATTTCAGAAGAAATAATTTCCAGTTCAATTACAGCAGGTCTTCCCATCAAAGCTATCTCATTGAGATACTTTAATCCAATAGGTGCCCATCCTTCAGGATTTATCGGAGAACTGCCTGTCGGTATTCCCGGAAATCTGGTGCCATTCATAACTCAGACAGCATGTGGTATACATAAGGAACTAAAGGTTTTCGGTGATGATTATGAAACACCTGATGGATCATGTATCAGAGATTATATCGATGTTGTTGATCTGTCCAAAGCTCATGTGAATGCGATCGAAAGGCTGCTTCAGAGAAAAAATAAATCTGATTATGAGATCTTTAATCTCGGGACAGGTAAAGGTGTCTCAGTCCTGGAAATGATCAGGATATTTGAAAAAGCCACGGGCGTAAAAATCAATTTTAAAATAACAGGTCGCAGGGAAGGGGATATACAGAAGGTCTGGGCTGATACCACGCTTGCGAATACCGAACTTGGCTGGAAGGCGGACACTCCTCTGGAAAATACACTTGTTTCAGCATGGAAATGGGAACAGCATTTCAGAAATGAATCCGGTAAAAATACTTCTGACTAGATTGAGGAGTTAATCATATATTCTAAATTTATTAAAAATGACTAAAACCATCCTTATTACCGGTGGTGCAGGTTTTATTGGATCCCATGTCGTGAGACTGTTCGTAAAACAATATCCGGATTATTCAATCATAAACCTTGACAACCTGACATATGCAGGAAACCTCGAAAATCTAAGAGATTTGGAGCGCAGTAAAAACTATTCATTTGTTAAGGCTGACATTGCGAATGCTGAACAAGTTGATGTAGTCTTTCATAAATACAAACCTGATGTGGTCGTACATCTGGCAGCCGAATCCCATGTTGACAGGTCAATTATGGACCCTCTTGCTTTTCTTCATACCAATATAACCGGTACCGCTAATCTTCTAAATACCAGCCGCAAGACATGGAAAGAGCCGTTTGAAAATAACTTATTCCTTCATATTTCCACTGATGAGGTGTTTGGATCTCTTGGTAAAGAAGGCTTTTTTACTGAAACTACCCGTTACGATCCCAGGAGTCCTTATTCAGCTTCGAAAGCCGGATCTGACCATATGGTCAAAGCATACTGGCACACCTATAAAATACCTGTAATTATTTCCAACTGTTCGAATAATTACGGTCCAAACCAGTTCCCTGAAAAACTTATACCTCTTGTAATAAACAATATCAAAAACAACAAACCTCTTCCCGTCTATGGAAAGGGGGAAAATATCCGTGACTGGTTGTTTGTTGTGGACCATGCAAAAGCAATTGACCTTTTATTTCAGAAAGGACGGCATGGCGAAACTTACAATATAGGAGGTAATAATGAATGGAAAAATATTGACCTTATCCGCCTCCTTTGTGATATTATGGACCAAAAACTAAACAGGGAAAAAGGAGAGTCCGCACGTTTAATTACCTTCGTCAAAGACAGGGCAGGCCACGATCTCAGGTATGCCATTGATTCTTCAAAAATTCGCCGCGAGTGCGGATGGAAACCATCCGTCGGATTTAAAGAAGGCCTAGAATTAACTGTTAACTGGTATCTTCAGAATTCAGAATGGCTCGATCACGTTCTCACCGGACAATATGAGAAGTACTACGAAAAACAGTATCTGAAGAGATAATCTGGGAAGGTACAGGGTACAAGGTACAAGGTACAGGGTACAAGGTACAAGGTACAGGGTGCAAGGTATAGGGTAAAAGGTGCAGGGGACCAGGTACAACGAACTGGGTACAACGGACTGAATATAGGGGACTTGATAAGGATTACAAGTTACAAGTTAAAAGTTGCAAGTTACAAGTCAATTTCCATTGCCGTCAGCTTCAGATGACGGAACATTGAAGGAATATTAAAATCTATCCGGATTCTCCATTTTAATCTTTCTGAAAAAAAATCTAATAATTTTTTTGTTTTTAAAATAAAATATAATATTTTTGTTATATATATGTTTGTATTATATAACACAATTATGATATCAAGAGAATTACTTAAAGGTTCGTTAAAATCAATTGTCATGAAGCTTCTTGCTGAACATGGCAGAATGTATGGCTATGAGATCACTCAGAAGGTTGAGATCCTATCCCAGGGTAAGATAAAACTTACATACGGAGCACTCTATCCGTTACTGCACAAACTTGAAAAGGATGGAGATGTCGTTACGGATTCGGAAAATATCAATAACCGGATCAGGATCTATTACAAGCTGACCAAAAAAGGGATGAAAAATGCACAGGAGAAGGTGAAAGAACTGGAGACTTTCCTGGAAACAATAGGTTCCCTCATTCAAACAAAACTTGCATTTTTAAATGACTGAACTCAGCTTGCAACAGGTTGAGAGAATCAAAAAAGATCTCACCAGGGAAAGCATAAGCTATTCTCATCTTTTTCATGATTTGCTTGATCATATGTGTTGTGATATCGAGTTTGAAATGGACAGGGGAATTTGTTTCGAGGATGCTTATACAAATATTAAACGATGGATGGGAAGAAACTGCTGTCGGAAAATACAGGAAGAGACTTTATTATTAACCAATAATACCTATCGCTTTATGAAATCAATTATGAAAATTTCCGGAACTATTTCTCCGGCCCTGCTGGCGGGGGGGGCTCTTTTTAAAATACAACACTGGGCAGGTGCAGGATTGTTTTTGACACTGGGATTTTTCCTGCTGTGCATCTTCTTTTTGCCTTCGGCAATTTATGTGCTCTACAAAGAAAATAAAGGAAAGCGTTTCTTTTTATACTTGTTTGGCTTATTAAGTTTTCTCCCGTTAATGGCAGGGATATTATTTAAAGTTCAGCACTGGCCAGGCGCGGGTATATTAATAACCATTGGTTTTGCAGCAACAGTTATTTTGTTTTTGCCAACTTTTCTGTATGTCAAAATTAAAGATTCGTCGAGAAAGGATCTGAATCCAATACTTATTGTTGGAGTAATAGCAGGAATGATTCATATTGCGGGCCTTCTTTTTAAGCTTATGCACTGGCCCGGTGCATCATTGTTATTTTTTGTGGGGCCAATGGTTTTTGTCTTAGTG
>JBGPAF010000295.1:0-3504 GCA_041480535.1 Bacteroidia bacterium | reverse complement strand
CCTTAAAATGTCGAAAAAAGTAAGGCATCGCGGACCCGACTGGTCAGGTATATTTTACTGTGAAAAAGCGATACTGGCTCATGAAAGATTATCAATTGTTGATCCACAGTCAGGCAGACAGCCGCTCTACAGCAAGGACAGGAACCTGATACTGGCAGTGAACGGTGAAATATACAATCATCAGGAGATCAGAAAGCGTTATGAAAGCACCTATGAATTCCAGACTCATTCTGATTGCGAAGTTATCCTGCCGCTTTATCGCGATAAGGGCCCGGAATTTCTCGAAGATATGAATGGGATATTTGCGTTCGCATTATATGACAGGGAGAAAGATTGTTATTTTATTGCGCGTGACCATATAGGTATTATTCCCCTCTATATGGGATGGGATCAGTTTGGCAATTTCTATGTAGCCTCAGAGCTTAAGGCACTTGAAGGTATCTGTAATAAAATAGAGGAATTCCTTCCCGGGCATTATCTCTACAGCAAGGACGGAGTGATGAAGAAATGGTACACACGCGACTGGATGGATTACAGCGCTGTTGAAAATAATCCTACTTCAATAGATGATTTACGGTCAGCACTTGAGGCTTCTGTACACAGGCAGCTGATGTCTGATGTACCTTACGGGGTTCTTCTTTCAGGAGGCCTCGATTCATCAGTTGTTTCTGCTGTGGCCAAAAAATACGCTCCTAAAAGGATCGAATCTGGCGACCAGGCTGAAGCCTGGTGGCCCCAGCTGCACTCATTCGCTGTCGGGCTGACAGGTTCACCCGACCTGGCAGCTGCACGGAAAGTCGCAGACCATATCGGGACTGTCCACCATGAAATCAACTTTACAGTCGAAGAGGGGATTGACGCTATCCGTGATGTTATATATTACATCGAGACATATGATGTTACCACTGTAAGAGCATCAACACCCATGTATCTTCTGGCGAGAGTGATAAAATCAATGGGCGTGAAGATGGTACTCTCAGGTGAAGGAGCCGATGAAATTTTCGGGGGATATCTCTATTTTCACAAAGCGCCAAATCCTAAAGCATTACATGAGGAAACTGTCAGAAAATTAAGTAAATTACATCTTTATGATTGTCTCAGGGCTAACAAATCCCTTGCAGCATGGGGAGTCGAAGGACGTGTTCCTTTCCTTGACAAGGAATTCATGGATGTCGCCATGCGTCTCAATCCAAAGGATAAAATGACTTCAAAAGACCGAATTGAAAAGTGGGTTCTCAGAAAAGCCTTTGAGGATTATCTTCCGGCCAGTGTGGCTTGGAGGCAGAAAGAACAGTTTTCAGATGGCGTGGGTTACAACTGGATAGATACATTGAAAGCTCTTACGTCGCATGAAATATCCGATGAACAGCTGGCAAATGCAAAATACCGTTTCCCGATCAATCCCACAATGTCTAAAGAAGAATATTTTTACAGATCGATATTCTCTGAGCATTTCCCGTCCGACTGTGCAGCATCATGTGTGCCGTCGGTGCCTTCAGTCGCCTGCAGCACCGCGGAAGCTCTTGCATGGGATGCATCATTCAAAAATATGATCGATCCCTCCGGCAGGGCAGTTAAAAATGTGCATTTAGATTCCTACAAATAGTTTCCGGGATTAATTTTATGTGTAAATGCGCTATGAATCGCGCATTTACACATATTTTATTTATATTGCCATTGAAACCTGTTAACACTGCCTTCAATGGAAATAGACGATTATGATGATCTTAAGATAATTCTGTGGCTGATTCTCTTTCTGGTTTTCGGGATAGTTATTATTACTTGCAAACCTGCCCAGCGCGAATATATTATGACTGTCAACGGACCGGAATCACCCGGCAAAATGGGAATAACACTTGAGCATGAGCATATCCTGGTCGACTTCATAGGAGCGGACAGTATCGGATATTTCAGATGGAACAGGGATTCAGTGATTGAAAAAGCATTGCCTGTTGTTCTGGAAGCAAAGGAAAGTGGAGTAAAAACCATAATAGAATGCACACCTGAATGGCTCGGGCGCGATCCTTTGCTGTTGAAGTCCCTCTCAAGAGCGACAGGCGTCAATTTCATCACTAATACCGGGTACTATGGTTCAAATAAAAACAAATATATTCCTGAGAGTTTTTATAAACTGAATGCACAGGAACTGGCTGACATATGGATAGGTGAATCTGAAAACGGAATTGAAGACACAGGCATCAAGCCAGGATTCATTAAAATAGCTGTTGACCCTACAGATTCGCTATCCGCTGAACACATTAAAATTATTACTGCTGCGGCTATAGCACATCTTAAGACCGGTCTTGTAATTGCCTCTCACACGGGGCCGGATAATCCGGCTTTTGCACAGATTGATATTTTAAAGGAAAAGGGGGTTGATCCTTCAGCTTTTATCTGGGTTCATGCCCAGAGTGGAACTCTGGAGGGAAACATCAGGGCGGCTAAGGACGGAGTATGGATCTCTCTTGACAATATCCGCAAAAGAAGTAATATTGAACCTGGAGCTCCAAACAGCGTCGAATGGTATGCCGACAGGATCGTAAAACTGAAAAATGAAGGCCTCCTTTCCAAAGTTCTTATTTCGCACGATTCAGGATGGTATGATCCTGCCAAACCTGGTGGCGGAACATTTAATGGATACACTGATATATTTGATTCATTCATTCCGGTCCTGAAAGAAAAGGGATTGACTGATGGTGAAATTGATCAGATATTGGTAAAAAATCCGCAGGAGGCATTTAAGATTAAGGTAAGAAAACTGCTTAATAAATAGGTCAATGTTATTTAGGCGTTGACTCAAACGCCATCAGAAGTATTCCCTTTCGTATTTGAAATCGTATTAAAATAACTCCTTAACATGCAAATTGATATCAAGCTCCTGACGATCGGCAAAATCATTCCTGCCGAATTAATCAGACCTGAATTTGGCTCCTTTAAGCCTTAATGCCATTAAGCCGTTATGCCGTTACGCTATAGTATCAACTGAGAGAGCAGAACATCAGATTCACCCATGGAGCTTTTTTCATCCGGGCGGATGAAATCAAATCGGGGTTAACCTGTCTAACGATGAAAGCCCTCCTCTTCATCTCATTATGCACTTTTGAACAGTAGGGGCAGGGGCCCGGTCTCCTGAAATACCTTCTTCCTTCTTTAATTGCATCCCGCGGCGATTGAAAAACTCCAAGGAGGATCCTTCTTCCGGGCTCCGGTAAAAACGGACACCCTTGCCTGTGAACAGTATGGCTTCCGTCGATACGCGGACTGGTGCTAATAAAATATTTGTCAGTCATCTTCTGAATTAGAATTTGTATTTAGTATAAGTTAAACAATCCCGTTCACCCTGGATTAAACAAACATTAAAAGAGCTTTCACAATGTGATGTTTTATAGGAATAATTCCTGTTTTGTTACCAGTCGGTATACTTTTCATGATTTTGAATTGACCGGCCGGCCTTCCTGAAACGGTTTATCCTTAAGAAAAAAATATAATATCGACTTTAATAAT
>JBGPAF010000294.1:0-3504 GCA_041480535.1 Bacteroidia bacterium | reverse complement strand
TATTTTTAAGACCACATTTGTCACTGATCTCAGCCAGGCTCTTTCCGTCATTCTGAAAAGCCCTGATTCCCATCCATTCCCCCACAATAATAAGATCCAGCCGCTTATCTCCGTTGAAATCGGTCCATACAGCATCAGTGACCATTCCGGGATTCATCAGGGACTTGTTATACTGCCCAGTAACATCTTTGAAAAGTCCCTTGCCATTATTCTGCAGGATGTAACTTCTCGGTGCAAGCGGGTAAGCTCCCGGTACAAGCCTTCCCCCGACAAAGAGATCCAGATCACCATCATTGTCAATATCTCCGGCTTTAACGCATGAACCACTGGTCAGCATCTGCGGGATGTGATCAGTTGTTTTGGTGAACAGACCTTTCCCATTATTGAGATATAGCCGATCTTGAAGTTCAGGTGAATCTATTGTAAACTCATTCCCCCCGCTCACTACATATAAATCGAGATCTTTGTCTCCATCGGTATCAAAAAACAATGCCCCTATATCTTCACATTCCTTGTCAATCTCAAAACATATTTGTTTCTGAAGTTCGAATGAACCGTTTTTTTTCTGAAAATATAGTTTGCCCGGAGTACCTTTTGCCCCGCCGAAAAAGAGATCCTCAAGTCCGTCATTGTTTACATCACCTTTGGCTATGTGGGGTCCCTGGGTAGAAAGAAAATGAGGTAGTAAGATCTGTTTAGTGAAATCGACATATTCATTTTCAATATGCTTAAATTCAAGGATTTTTTTATTCTCTAAAGGGACAAAAACCGGTCGATATACCGGCAAACTCTTTGGTTTGGCAATTTTTGCGTCAGTATTGTGAAGTATAATTGTCTGATCAACTCCCACAACTGTTAGCGCCTGTTCACGCAGATCAGGCCAGATAATCTTTAACGAGTCTATAATGGTTACCTTGCCCACACCAAAAATCAGCTCATGATTCATAGATGACATATATCCCCGTGAAGGCATAAATTCCTGGATATAGGTCTGATCTTTACAGGTAACTTCTACTTTTGCCCCAATTCCGCCTTTATTCAACCCGATCCCGTCGAACTTGATTTTTAAGAAATGATTTGATTTTTGTTCGCTGGAGTTATTCCTGTAAACAAACGCATAATCATTTATATTGCTTACCACAAGATCCATATCCCCATCATTATCAAGATCTGCATAGGCTGTTCCGCTTGAAAATGAGGGTATTTCATCCCCCCAGGAATCAGTTACATTGGTAAAAGTAAGGTTCCCGTTGTTTTTAAAAATATAATTTTTCAGGATTGTTGCAGGCATTTTTTCAAGAATACCCATTTTAGGTATAATGGTTTCACCACCTTGTTTCTTTTTTACCAGCTCCATCGCGAAATTCATAAAATCCAGATTGATATTATTTTTCCCAACCCCATTGCTGACATAAAGATCCTTATTACCGTCATTATCAAAATCACAAAAGAGGGGTGCCCAGCTCCAGTTGGTGCTGAATATCCCAGCATATTGTCCAATCTCGGTAAAATAACTACCGTGATTATTAACCTGCAACATGTTTCGGGTCGACTGATTACGAAACACCTTATTTTTGAGCATAATGTAATTATCAAAATTATCTGATGTGGCCACTAGTTTTTGCTCATAGTTATCCTCCGGGAGCATATCCAGGGTAATCAGATCTATAAACCCGTCATTATTAAAATCTGCGGCATCATTGCCCATAGAGGCGGAAGTAACATGATCGAAATAATTATCGAGCTCTTCGGAAAAGGTTCCATCCTTCTGGTTGATGTACAAATAATCAGGTTCGAAAAAATCATTACATACATACATGTCAGGCCAGTTGTCGTTATTGAAATCTGCAACAGCCATCCCCAGGCTATAATTCACAACATTTTGGACCAATCCGGATTCTTTGGATACATCAACAAATTTACCTGCGGTATTCTTGTAAAGCCGATCCTCATATCTTGTAACAGACTCTTTTTTTTGTTCAGGCATTGTTCTTGAGACGTCACCAAGCGAATGATTCATAACGTAAAGATCAAGGTCTCCGTCCTTATCATAATCGAAAAAAACACTGTGAAAGGAATAGGAAGTATCTGCAATACCGTATTTCGCAGCACTTTCTGTAAAAGTAAGGTCCCCATTATTGATAAAGAGCAGATTTTTCCTGTGTTCTGACCTGCTATCAGTGGAACTGCAGACATAGATGTCAAGAAATCCGTCTCCGTTGATGTCAGCCATGGTTACCCCGGTATTCCAGGTATTACCGGCTGCTTTGGCTTTATCGGTGATATCTTCAAATCTGAAATTGCCTTTGTTGAGATATAACTTGCTTTTGACGAAATTGCCGCTGAAATAGATATCCGGTAACCCGTCATTGTTAATATCTCCTACAGCCACACCTGCTCCATCATAGAGATAAATGTAATCAACCATATTTAATGTTTCACTCTCCTTGATCGAGTTTCTGAAATCGATTCCGGTTCTTTTGTGCGAGAGTGATGTAAAGAGTTTGCTGTCATCCCGGTTGCAGGAAATGAGACTAATAAGTATGAGAGGCAGGATTAAACTGAAGTTAGCATGTCTCATTGAACAGAAATGTTATTCGGCAGGATTTAAATGAATCATTCATTCAGCTTAAACTAATATTATTTAAAACTGATAAATTCCCCGTTTTTGTAACAATTTACACCGTTATCGGTGCCGAGCCACACAACACCATCATGGTCGACAGCTATGCAAAGTATATTGTTGCTGTTCAATCCATCATCTATTGTAAATGAGATCCATACAGAACCATCAAAAACAGAAACACCGCCTTTTGTTCCGAACCAGAATTTCCCATTACTATCGGTAGCAATTGCCTGAACGAAATTATGCACAAGGCCGTCGCCGGTTGTAAAGGCTGTCCAGTTTTCAAGCGTTTTATTACCTGTGTGCCTTGCAATACCCTGATCGGTTCCAAACCATTGTGAACCATCATTAGCGATAAAAATGCTGTAGATTTTGTCGGATGGCAGAATAATTGGTCCCCATTGTGCATAATTGGAAGCTCCGGAAATAGCATCTACATTCCTGTAAACTCTTGCAACCCCTGCTCCCTCTGTTCCGACATAAAGTGAATCTCCACTGCGATCAGTAGCCATGGAGGTTATCACAAATTCTTCAAACATACTCTCAGGATAAATCTCATTATATGAAGGAGAAAGCCATTTACTATTTCTAAAAGCAGATATTCCTTTATCTGTTCCAAACCAGCGGAGGGGACTTTTCCCGATTGCAATACGTACTACATTTTTGCTCAGAATGGAAGTGTTCGCAGTATCATAAGTAGTTGCACCTGTTCTGCCATCAATAGGGAGACTGGCTACTGTTGCTCCATTGGGTGAGGCAATCCAAAGCTCTGGCCCATGAGGATTATGTTCGAATGCAAAATCCTTAAGATTCTGTGTCGGAACTTTCCTGTTTTTATTATGCAATTTCCATTCTTCCCCATTAAAACTTACAATCCC
>JBGPAF010000293.1:0-3511 GCA_041480535.1 Bacteroidia bacterium | reverse complement strand
TATTAATGCAACCTTCAACCCTGATGAACCCAGTGCCAGAGCTGCAGTACATCCTGCAGGACCTGCACCTGAAATTATTACATCAAATTCTGATGTCATTCCTTATTTCCCCACAATTTATTTGGTTTGTCTCCCATTTCGAGAACAAGTGTTCCTCCTTCAATGAGATCCTGGTGAGTAAAAAGCGGTCGTGTCAATTCTTTCCCGTTCAGCCTGACCGACTGAATGTACTTATTGATCCTGCTGTTATTATTTGCTTCTATGTTAAATGTTTTCCCATTCTGAAGATGGATCTTTACTTTACTGAACAGAGGGCTTCCAATCTGGTATTCAGGAATACCAGGTGTAATGGGATAAAAACCCATTGCCGAGAAGACGTAAAATGCCGATAATCCTCCGCCGTCCTCATCTCCCGGAATGCCCATAAGGTCGTTCCTGAACCACGTATCCATCAGCATCCTTATCCGCTTCTGTGTTTTCCATGGTTTACCGGCGAGGTTGTAAAGGTAAGCTATATGCATCGATGGTTCATTACCCATAACAAACTGTCCTACATTTCCTGTTGCATCGGGCATTGTTGAATAATATTGCCATTTTGATCTGCCCAGTCCCTCGCTGAAAAGCTGGTCGAGCTTACTGTCAAATTCTTCAATGCCCCCCATCATCTTTATAAGATCTTCGAATGCATGGTAAGGCTGCCAGATATATGTCCAGCCATTGTTCTCATCGTAATAATCGCGTGCTCCCATGCCGCCGTCAAACCGGTAATCGAATGGCTCGATCCAGCTCCCGGTGCTGTCTTTAGGATGGTAAAACCCGGTATCACTTTTGAACAGATTACGATAATTCAGGCTTCTTTTAATAAAGAAATTATAATCATCATTTTTCCCAAGTTCTCGGGCTATCTGTGCCATACACCAATCGTCATAACTTGAAGCAAGAGTTATTGCTACTGCCTGTCGTTTCTCAAAGGAATGAACCTTCGGACATGTTTCTGATTCATCTTTCCTCAGTGCAGGGAAATAACCTTTTTTATCATAAAATGCATCAAGCCAGGTAGCGCTGTCTCTTACCCAGGGAAGCTTCGTTTCAAATAGTATTGTTTTCTTCAGATGATCGTATGCTTCGCCGAGATTAAAATTACGGATCCCTTTGTTCCAGGCATCGAGGATCACTGCAGCTGAATGGTTACCATTCATTGCATGATTATCGCCTGTAATTGTGGGGAATGTGGGCATCCATCCCGATTGCCTGGCCATCCGGATATATGAAGTGATCTTCTCATCCTGTTCTCCCGGATTCAGGATTACCTGCAAGGGGTGCAATGCCAGATGAGTATCCCAAACCCAGTCATCGGTATAAAACAGCGTATCATTGGCAGGTTCCACCTTATTACTCCAGATGCTGAAGTATTTTCCATCTTCTGTTATATCTACCATTCTCTCAAAACAGCGGTACAGGGAAGTATAAAATACCCTCTTCTGGTCCTCAGTGCCTCCTTCAATTTCTATCTTTGAGAGCGCAGAATTCCAATTTGCCCTTGCATCGGATGATAATTTATCAATGTTCCATCCCGGAATATCTTTTTGCAGGTTATACTTTGCTTGTTCTGAACTTATATACGACAGCCCGTAGCGAATATTGATATCCCTGTCATTTTCAGATCCGAATGAGGCAATAAGAGCGGCACTTCCTTCGCCGGCTATAATATTTTGAGGCTCCCTGTCAAATTCAAGGTACAAGTAAGCTTTTACCCCGTCGAATAAATCAAATCCCGAAATGGCCTCATTTTCATATACAAGCTCCCCATTGCCTGTTGCTCTCAGGATCACACCGTGATGGTCGCCTTTATTGAAATGAATAGTGAAAAATCCTGATCTTCCGGCAGGAGAGAATTTCACATCTATATCATATTCATCAAGAACAACACTATAGCAGTAAGGCGTTATTGTCTCATTATCAAATGTATAAAAAATATTTTCAGGTATTTCTACTGTATTTCCATTAAATGGAGCCAGATTAAACACCTTTCCCGAACGGTGTGTTACCACATTAAGCGGAAATCCCTGCATCTGGTTTGAAGTGTAGTTATCCCTGTTCGGATAGAATCGCAGCATGCTGTTCGGCAGGTGAACAGTCGGGTATGTTGGAACAAGCAGGTGGCTGATATTGCCTATGTATGGATTTACATAATCAACCGGTTCGGAGTTTTTATGGTTGCATGA
Source organism: Bacteroidia bacterium (assembly GCA_041480535.1). GTDB lineage: Bacteria > Bacteroidota > Bacteroidia > Bacteroidales > VadinHA17 > LD21. The sequence continues at coordinate 1,286 of JBGPAF010000293.1, read as the reverse complement.
TAAAAGTGTTGCTAATGACAGAAAGCCAAGAACTGCTGTTACGGTTGCAGAAATCCTCAGGTTTTTCATGTCCTTGAAAATTTATTTTTGACAGACAATTATGAACTCTTTTGAATCCTTGTTCAGATCATTGCCGCTGAAATCACCTGAGATCCTGTAATTATTAAACAGTGATCGCTCTATCAGATGCTCAAGTTCAAACCTGAAAAAGTACCTCATCTGACTTCTCCATTCCCTGGAATAGTTTTTATCACCCTCATTCCATTCGATCCGGAAGTTAATATTAATGATCTGGTTTATCAGATCAGGTTGTGTCGATACGATTCTTTTTACCCTGTTGCCGGGTTCATATTCACCTTCGAAATCGACAACATTCTCAAGCCCTGTAATAAGCGGCTTTAGGTCCGGGACAAATGCATCGAAAATGAATTTTCCACCGCGGTTTAAATGATCATAAACATTGTTAAGTGTTTTTAGCTGATCCTCTTTTTCTGTAAGGTGCATAAATACACGGAACGGGGCTACAATAAGGTCAAATCTGGTGTTCAGTTTAAAATCAATAATATTCTGAAGGCTGATTCTTTGTTCCTGATCAGGGGTTAGTTTGGACCTCAGTATATCAAGCATAGCAGGGCTGACATCAATTCCATAAATATCGGCCCCATTATCAAGGGCTTCTTTAAGAAGGCGACCTGTTCCTGTTCCAACCTCCAATACCTTTCCTTTAGTTCCTTTAATTTTATCGAGGTAGAATTTGTTATCAACTCCATCCCGGACCTGATGATAGATCAGGTCATAAAATCGTGCAAAATATTCAGGGTATAAATCAGACATTTTTTTATGCTTTAAATTGAGTATCAGCAACTAACCTACAGATTTATATTTAAAAGGGGGACCAGGCTTTTTGCCCAGCTGCTTATGGCATTCCAGTCGCGGTGGTCACCTTTCTTCCAGACTCCGAACATTATGCTTAAACGAAATTTAAGCCTGTCGCTGAATGAGGAGATCTGGTTTATATTAAGCGCTCCTGCAAAGAGTCCTTCGCTGACCGGCTTCACCAATGACCTTACTGGGCTGAACCATGTTGCCACAGTCGGCCGGTATTCCCCAGCTTTCGGCATTGCAAGAGTCATGCAAACCAGGAATGCAGCAAAAGGTTTTTGAGCTAGAGATTGCTTATTCTTCTCTATGAATTTCATTGCCTCAGGAAGCCATTTGCCAGCCTGGATGGCGCTTCCTGCAACGACAGCTTTATAGCCGGTTAAATCTTTAAGATCCTTCATCCG
>JBGPAF010000292.1:0-3522 GCA_041480535.1 Bacteroidia bacterium | reverse complement strand
ATTAAATAGTGAAATAGTGTAATAATGAAATAATGTATTAGTATAATAATGGAATAGTGAAATAATAAACTCAATGTATAGAATTATGGAAAAATTACCGGTAAACCTACTGATCCTTTTAACTGCACTCTGCATAATAATTGCCGGATGCTCGCTATTCGGAAAGAAGAAGGAATTAAAACCTTTTACAACAGAAGTTGTTCATCCTGAATGGTCGAAAAATGCTGTCCTTTATGAAGTGAATGTAAGGCAGTACACCGATTCGGGCACATTCAGGGCATTTGAAAAGCATCTTCCCAGACTGAAAGCTCTCGGGATAGATGTCTTATGGTTCATGCCAACTTATCCTATCGGTGCTGTAAACCGGAAAGGGGAACTTGGAAGCTATTATTCAGTAAAGGATTATCTTGGGGTTAATCCTGAATACGGTACAATTGAAGACCTGAAAAGAGTAGTCGACAAGGCTCATGAGCTTGGCATGCATGTCATACTCGACTGGGTGCCCAACCATACCTCATGGGATAATCCGCTTACAATTGAACATCCCGAGTGGTACGTTAAAGACTCAACTGGTAAGTTTACGCCACCATTAGGTACCGACTGGACAGATGTTATTCAGCTCGACTGGTCACAAAAGGGATTGCAGGATTATATGATAGATGCTTTTAAATACTGGGTCAATATCGGTGTTGATGGCTTCCGTGTCGACCATCCTCATAATACTCCCAGGGAATTCTGGGAAAGAGCCAGAACTGAGCTCGATAAGATAAAACCTGTTCTGATGCTTGCCGAATATGAAGGAGAAACAGGTTTCCTGGAAAAAGGATTTGACATGGATTATGCATGGGTAATGCATCATCTTATGAATAGTATCGCCCAGGGAAAGGATAGCGCAAATGCAATGCTGAAGTATTTCACCAAAGAGTGGGCAACGTATCCCAATAATGCATACCGTCTGATGTTCCTCACAAACCATGATGAGAATTCCTGGGCAGGGACAATCGATTCCCTGATGGGCGATTCACAGCGCATGTTCGCGACCCTTATATTCACAGCACAGGGTGTACCTCTTATTTACAGCGGACAGGAAAACTGCCTCGATAAAAAGCTGAAATTCTTTGTAAGGGACACTATTGAATGGGACGCATGCGACCTTACAGGATTCTATGCAAATCTTATAAAACTAAAAAAGGAAAACCAGGCTCTCTGGAACGGCGATTTCGGCGGTAAAATGATCAGTATCAAAACCAATAAGGACAGGAAGGTTTTTGCTTTCTACAGGGAAAAAGATGATAACAGGGTTGTGGCATTGTTGAATCTCTCAAAGAAAAGCATCACATTTAAACCTGTTCTGAAAGATATTGAAGGTGATTATACTGATTACTTTACAGGGCAGAAGACAGGATTAAATAAAATTGAAAAGCTTACACTTGAACCGTGGGGATATAAGGTTTTTGTAAAATAGGTGCGGGGTTCGGGGTAAAATTCTCCCTTTGAAGGGGGATAGGGGGATGTTTTAAAACAAAAGACATAAGATGAAAAAAGTATTCAGATTTCCGGCACTTTTCCTGCTGATCGCAACCTTCAGCAGTGTTGTCACAGCTCAGAAGATCGACCGTATTGAACCACCTTCATGGTTCACCGGAATGAAAGAAACTACTTTGCAGCTGATGGTTTATGGCAAAGAGATCGGATCGTTTAATGTGGCTGCCGATTACCCAGGTGTTAAGGTCACAACACTGGTAAAGACCGAAAATCCCAACTACCTGTTTGTCAATCTTGAAATAAACAGCGAAGCTGTTCCCGGGAACATCACACTGACCTTCACACGCAGCAAATTGAAACTTGCATATAGTTATCCTCTGGAGGCACATCCTTCCGGGGCTGTAAAAGGTTTTGATGGCTCGGATGTGATCTATCTGCTCATGCCTGACCGTTTTGCCAATGGTAATCCATCAAATGACAATGTTGACGGTATGCTTGAAAAAGCCGACAGGAGTAATCCTGACGGCCGGCATGGAGGGGACCTCAAAGGCGTATCAGATCATCTCGATTATATCAAAGATCTGGGTGCAACAGGCATATGGCTAAACCCATTCATTGAGAACAATCAGCCTGCTTTCTCTTATCATGGATATTCAATAACTGACTTTTACCGGGTAGATCCAAGGTATGGGAGCAACGAAGAATTTAAAAACCTGGTTTCGAAGGCACATAATATGGGACTGAAACTGGTGATGGACATGATATTCAATCATATCGGATCAGGTCACTGGTGGATGAAGGACCTGCCCTCAGCTGACTGGGTGCATCAATTCAGTGAGTTTACGCGTACCAATTACAGATCTTCGACTTATATGGATCCATATGCTGCAAAAGGCGACGAAGAGCTGATGGAAAAGGGGTGGTTTGATAAAACAATGCCCGACCTCAACCAGAGCAACCCGCTCGTTGAGACTTACCTTACTCAGAACAGCCTGTGGTGGATCACATACTTCGGCATTGACGGCATAAGAATGGATACATATCCCTACCCCGAAAAGAATATGATGTCAAGGTGGGCGAAAAGGATAACTGATGAGTTCCCCGGGTTCTTCATAGTAGGAGAGGTGTGGTACCAGCAGGAGGCGCTTACGGCTTACTGGTCATTGGGCAAAAGCAATAGTGACGGGTACCAATCGAACCTGCCCTCTGTGACAGATTTTCCGCTGTCGCTGGCTACCCATAGGGCATTTAATGAACCTGACAACTGGACTGACGGAGTGGCAAGATTCTATCTTATTCTTTCACAGGATTTCCTCTATCCCTATCCTTTCCGGAATGTTATCTTTCTCGATAACCATGACCTGACCAGGTTCTTTACCCAGACCGGCATGAGGCTTGATATCTACAAAATGGCTCTTTCATTTATCCTTACCACCAGGGGTATACCACAGTTCTACTATGGTACTGAGATAGCCATGCAAGGAGACAAAAACCGCGGCGACGGGTATCTGAGAGAAGATCTTCCCGGAGGATGGGATGGCGACGCCAAAAATACCTTTACCGGTCAGAAGCTTGATCAGACTGAAAAGGAGGCTTACGCCTTTACTAAGAAGCTTTTAAACTGGAGAAAAGAAAAAGATGTGATACATACCGGAAAGCTGAAACAATTCATTCCTGAAAATAACCTGTATGTCTATTTCAGGTATAATGACAAGGAATCTGTAATGGTTGTCCTTAATAACAGCGACAAAGAAACGCGGACAATAACCAGGAACAGATATTCTGAAGCAATGAATGGATTCACACGCGGTACTGAAGTAATTACAGGGACAGAAATAAATGATCTTGCATCATTCAAAATAGCCCCTAAAACAGCAATGATAATAGAACTGAAATAATTTCATACCAGCCCAAACCGATTAAACGACAAAATAAGCTGCATGTAAAAATCGACTGTGGTATTAATAGTATGTTGTGCTTATTTCACAGTTATGATCCTTATCGGGATAATTGTAATGACCCGGAACAGAAAAGCTT
>JBGPAF010000291.1:0-3536 GCA_041480535.1 Bacteroidia bacterium | reverse complement strand
TCAATAGAGAAATGAGAGAACTTGACGCCGCACAATGCCAGATGAGACAAACAGGTACGGCCCATCTGATGGAGATTATGAACGATCATGATCTTATCCCCGTCATGAACTACAAGTATGGTAGCCATCCTGATATATTCAGGATAGACTCGACAATCTGGAAGAGGCATTTTACGCAAAATGTACCTGACGGTTGCTGGATAGGCTGTAATATGTCGTGCAGCAAGGGAATTGATGATTTTGAGCTTCAGACGGGACCTTACAAAGGGCAGAAGGTGATTGTCGACGGCCCTGAGTATGAAAATGCAGCCGGCCTGGGATCAAATTGCGGCATTTTTGATCCGCAGTATATTATTGAAACTAATTTCTATTGTGATACTTACGGGATATGTACAATAACCTGGAGCACCCTCTCGGCCTTTGTTATGGAATGTTATGAAAACGGTATTCTTAATAAAGAAAGGACCGGTGGCCTGGAACTGAAATTCGGCAGTTCAAAAGATGCCCTTGAACTTTTGCATAAGGTCGCACTAGGTGATGGATTCGGTAAGGTTGCCGGTTTGGGTGTCAGGAAGATGAAGGAGATGTTTATTGCGAACGGATGGGGAGAAGCCTCGTTCCTTAACGATATCGGGATGGAAAACAAAGGGCTTGAATATTCTCAGTACATGCCTAAGGAATCATTGGCCCAGCAGGGGGGATTCGCACTTACAAATAAAGGTCCTCAGCACGATGAAGCATGGCTTATTTTTATGGATATGGTAAATAACCAGATCCCTACTTTCGAAAATAAAGCTGAGGCATTGCATTATTTCCCAATGTTCAGGACCTGGTTTGGACTGGTCGGGCTATGCAAGCTTCCTTGGAACGACGTGGAACCTGAGAATAATGCGAAAACGGATGAACCAGCCAAAGTGCCGGAACATGTTGATAATTATGTAACTATATATAAAGCTGTCACTGGCAGGGAATTCGATAAAAAACGTCTCATTGAAGATTCGGAAAGAGTGTACAACTTTCAGCGTGTTTTTAACCTGAGAAGAGGGTATGGCACAAGAAAATACGACAGGCAGCCTTATCGCGCAGCGGGCCCTGTAACAAAAGAGGAGTACGAATCAAGGGCTGAAAGGTATGACAAACAGCTTAAGGAAAAAGTCGGAATTGATCCCGCAGGGAAAACTACCGAAGAAAAGATGAAAATCACCAGAAAGTACAGGGAAGATCAGTACGAGAGCCTCCTGGATGCTGTCTATAAGCGCCGGGGATGGAACAGTAATGGCGTTCCGAAAATTGAATTTCTGAAAAGGATCGGAATGGACCTGCCGGAAGTGATTGAAGTTGTTCAGAATTACCAGTAACAATTCAGATGCAGACAATCATTTTACTCTGATAATCAATTATAAAATAGCTGGATAGTGATGAAGCGTTTATTCTTTTTGATGTTTCTTTTTACAACTACTTTGGCAGGATGCAGGAACGGTGCTGTAAACAAAGAGAAAGAGATCATTATCTTTCATGCAGGAAGCCTTTCAGTCCCTTTTAAACAGCTTGCAGATGAATATGAAAAAAGAAATCCCGGGATTAAAATCCTTATGGAACCGGCAGGAAGCCTGGTTTGTGCGCGCAAGATTACTGAGCTCAAAAAACCATGTGATATAATTGCATCTGCTGATTATCTGGTCATTGATGAGCTTATAGTTCCCGAATATGCTTCATGGAGCATCAGATTTGCAACAAATGAAATTGTCATAGCCTTTCAGGAAAAATCAAGGTATGCTTCTGATATCGATTCATTGAACTGGACAGATATTCTTTTAAAAGAAAATGTAACGTTTTCCAGATCTGATCCTGACTCTGATCCCTGCGGTTACAGGAGTGTCCTCACTTTTATGCTGGCAGAAAAATACTACAATAAACCGGGACTTGCTGCAAAGCTGACCTCAAAAGACCGGGATTTCATTCGGCCGAAAGAAGTTGATCTGGTAGCACTTATTGAAGCCAATGCAGTTGATTATATGTTTCAGTATAAGTCAGTTGCAATTCAGCATAATTTAAGGTACATTGAGCTGCCGGATGATATAAACCTGGGGAATCAGGCAAAGAATATTTTTTACAACTCTGTTTCACTCGATGTTAAAGGAAGCACCCCCGGAAGTAAAATGACGGTCAGAGGAGAATATATAAATTATAGTCTGTCAGTTCTTTCAAATGCTTTTAATAAGGCTGGGGCGGTCGATTTTGTTGCATTTCTGCTAAGCAGTGAGGGAATGGATATCTTTAAAAAGTGCGGTCAGGATCCGATTATCCCTTTCAGCACGGAGCAACCTGAAATTATACCTGAGAAGCTTAAAAAATACCTTGATACAGGCAATCCTGAAGGATACGGTGATGAAAAATAATCTCTTTAGCTGGATTCTTCTGATTCTATCTTCACTGGTGCTTCTTTTTATTCTTGCACCCCTGGCAGGTATGTTTATTAATACTGGAGGTTCTGAATTCATCGAAACGGTAAGGGACAAAGAGGTTCAGGAAAGCATATGGCTAACGCTCTGGGTATCTTTTACAGCTACTTTCTTTTTCGCATTTGCTGCTATTCCACTTGCCTGGCTGATGGCCAGAAAGAATTTTCCGCTGAAAAGTGTAGTTCAGGGAATCATCGACCTTCCGGTGGTTCTGCCGCACACTGCTGCAGGTATTGCTGTTCTGGGCTTTATTTCAAGGGATGGATTCCTGGGTAAGACTGCAGATGCTTTGGGGCTGTCGCTGATAAATAATCCTGCCGGAATAGCACTTGCAATGGCTTTCGTAAGTCTCCCTTTCCTGATAAACTCTGCCCGTGACGGTTTTGCATCGGTACCCGAAAGGCTCGAAAAAGCTGCGCTAACGCTTGGAGCAAGCCGGTCGAGAGTCTTTTTTACTGTATCTCTTCCACTGGCCTGGAGAAGCATAATGACAGGATTTGTTATGATGTTTGCCAGGGGAATGAGTGAATTCGGGGCAGTTGTGATTGTTGCATACCATCCCATGATAGCCCCTGTTCTCATATATGAACGTTTCAACTCATTCGGGCTTAAATATGCAAGACCGGCTTCAGTGCTCTTTATTATTGTTGCACTTGCAGTTTTCATTTTGCTGCGGTTATTTTCATTAAAGAAAAAAGAAATCAATCTGTCCCCTGATGCTCAGACTTAATAATATTAACAAAAAATTTGGCAGTTTCAGCTTATCGGGGATAAACCTTGAAATACCTGAAGGAGAATATTTTGTTCTTCTGGGCAGGTCAGGATCAGGAAAGACTCAGCTTCTTGAACTTATAGCCGGACTTAGTGTGCCCGATACGGGTGAGATCTGGATAGATAATCAGGATGTCACCAGGAAGAAGATCCAGGAACGGCCGGTTGGACTGGTTTTCCAGGATTATGCGATATTCCCGAATATGACAGTATTTGGAAATATTGCTTATCCATTACATTCACGCAGGTTGAAAAGGAATGAGATCAGTCAGAGAGTAAACGGGATTGCTGAAGAAATGAATA
>JBGPAF010000290.1:0-3542 GCA_041480535.1 Bacteroidia bacterium | reverse complement strand
CGGTGTAACAAAAGCAGGAGCTGATCTGATTACAATAAGCGGTTATGAGGGTGGCACAGGAGCCAGTCCTTCATCATCAATCAAGCATGCAGGGATTCCGCTTGAACTTGGACTTGCCGAAACCCAGCAGACTCTTGTCATGAATAATCTGCGCAAGAGAGTGACACTCCAGGCAGACGGTCAGTTAAAGACTGCAAGGGATGTTATAATAGCAGCACTTTTAGGGGCCGAAGAGTATGGATTCGCCACATGTGCCCTGATAGTGCTTGGATGTGTAATGATGCGCAAATGCCATCTTAATACTTGTCCGGTCGGAGTGGCAACCCAGAATCCGGAACTCAGGAAAAGGTTTATGGGAAAAGCTGATAACCTGGTTACATTTTTCAGATTTCTTGCGGAGGATATCAGGGAGTATCTGGCTGAGATGGGATTCAGAAGTCTTGACGAAATTATCGGCCGGTTTGACCTCTTGGAGCGGAATCATGAAGCTGATCACTGGAAGACAAAAAATCTTGATTTGACAGCAATGCTCAGACTTCCAGCCGAAGCTGCAAGAAATGAAATGCATTGTATTGAAAAACAAAAGAATAAGCTTGAAAACGTACTTGACCTTGAGTTAATATACAAAGCAGAAAAAGCAATTTCTGACAAAGAACAGGTTATGATCGAAGGCTCCATCAAAAACACTGACAGAACAACAGGAGCCATGCTTTCGGGCAGAATAGCATCCATATACGGATCATCAGGCTTACCTGACGGAACTATAAAGTGCAGGTTCAGCGGCTCCGCAGGTCAGAGTTTCGGGGCATTCCTGGTAAACGGAGTTGAATTATTTCTCGAAGGGGACTCAAACGATTACCTGGGGAAAGGTCTTTCGGGTGGAAGGATCATTGTGGTCCCTCCTGCCGGATCGTTATTTGAGTCTGATAAGAACATAATAATTGGCAATACAGTACTTTACGGTGCAACGAAAGGTGAAATATATGTATCAGGAGTTGCAGGTGAAAGGTTCGGAGTAAGGAACAGCGGTGCTTCTGCTGTCGTCGAAGGAGTAGGAAATCACTGCTGTGAATATATGACGGGAGGTCGTGTGGTAGTCCTGGGTTCAACAGGAAGCAACTTTGCAGCCGGTATGAGCGGCGGAGTTGCTTATGTCTTTAATGAGTATGGCAATTTCGATTATTACTGCAATATGGGAATGGTTGAATTATCACTGGTTGAAGATCTGAATGACATGGAAGAGCTTAAAGAACTCATTACCAAACATTTCAACTACACTAAAAGCAAAAAGGCAAAAATGATACTTGACGATTTCAACAGGTTTATTCCCATGTTTATTAAGGTTATCCCCTATGATTATAAGAAGGTTCTTGAGGAACAGAAACTAGAGGATCTGAAAAAGAAAATAGCAGGTGTTGAAATCGATCTGGAAATCAGCGGCATATAATAAAATATAAATGGGAGATATAACGGGATTTTTAAAGATTAAAAGGAAAGAGGCTGGTAACCGACCCTTAAATGAAAGGATATGCGATTACAGCGAAGTTGAACAGGTCCTTAACAGCGAGGACAGGATGCTTCAGGCTTCCAGGTGCATGGATTGCGGCATTCCCTTCTGTCATTGGAGCTGTCCTGTCGATAATCTGATACCTGAATGGAATGACCTTCTCTATAAAGGTCAATGGAAAGCTGCTTATGAAAGGCTGAGTGCCACAAATAATTTTCCGGAAGTCACAGGCAGGATTTGTCCTGCTTCGTGCGAACATGCCTGTGTTCTTAACATAGGACAGGAACCGGTTACCATACGTGAAAACGAAGTGGCAATTGTTGAAAAAGCCTTTTCTGAAGGATATATCAAGCCTGCCCCGCCTGCCATAAGAACCGGAAAAACGGTTGCGGTTATCGGCAGCGGTCCGGCCGGCATGGCAGCAGCTGACCTTTTAAATAAAGCAGGCCATACTGTAACTCTGTTCGAAAAGGATGAAAGAGCAGGCGGATTAATGAGATTTGGCATACCTGATTTTAAGCTGAGCAAGTCAGTGATTGACCGCCGCCTTGGCCTGATGATCAAAGAAGGACTTATTCTCAGGACCAGCACTAATATTGGTAAAGATATATCAGCCGGTGAGATCATCAACAATTTTGATGCTGTCTGTATTGCTATCGGATCGGGTCAGCCGCGTGATCTTAATATTGAAGGAAGGCAGATGGATGGTATTTATTTCGCCCTGGATTTTCTCGGCACCCAGAACAGGATTAATTCAGGTCATCTGGCAGCAAAAGAAAACAAAATAAACACAGAGGAGAAAAAGGTCCTTGTAATCGGTGGCGGAGATACAGGATCGGACTGCGTCGGCACTTCTATACGTCAGAAAGCAAAAAGTGTTACACAAATAGAGATATTACCAAAGCCGCCGCTTTCAAGGACTCCTGAAAACCCATGGCCGTATTATGGAAAGATCTTAAAAACATCAACCTCGCATGAGGAGGGATGTGAAAGAATCTGGTGTTTGTCGACTGTAAGGTTTATCGGATCAGAGGGCCATGTTAAAGGCGTTGAAGTTGAGGAAGTTGAATGGGCATTAGTTGATGGCAGATGCACAATGAGACCTCTCCCCGGAACAAGAAGGATCATTGAGACTGATTTCGTTTTGCTTGCCCTTGGATTTGTCCATCCGGTAATTGACGGACTGGTATCAGAACTTGAAGTGGAACTTGACGGCAGGAAGAATATTAAAACCGATAATTCGCTTACAACAAATATCAGTAAAGTCTTTGCGGCCGGCGATTCGGTTACAGGGACAAGCCTGGTGGTGAATGCTATTGCTTCCGGAAGGAAGGCTGCAAAAGAGATCGATCGATTTCTGAGTGAATAGCCCCCAACCCTTTCACAGTATCAATAAGCCGTATGAATTCAGACCTGTATCCTTCTTCATCCTCCCCCCTCGCCGATTTAGCAAGTTTTGCAGCTTCTTCAAGAGTGGCACTGCCCTTAAATTCCGAGTTTCTGAGGATCATGCCGAATTCTGAAACAGCTGCAGCAAACCTGAGATTATCAGATGCATCTTCCATGTCGTTAACATAATTCCTGACAGGTTTTTCAAACATCATACTTGTAATTCCGTCGGGTTTCTTGTAACGGATTTTGATTGTCAGATACTCATCCTTATAGCTGTTCCCAAATGTCATATTATTTCTATTTTTGCCATGGTACTTAAGAGGATCGACAGAAGGTATTTTCTCATCCGAACCTGCAGGAATAAGTTCATAGAGGGCTGTCACATTATGGCCGGACCCCATTTCGCCTGCATCTTTCCGATCATCATTAAAATCTTCATCATTCAGAAGCCTGTTCTCGTACCCGATAAGTCTGTATGACTGAACCTTTGACGGATTGAACTCGACCTGCAACTTGACATCCTTTGCAATTGTAAACAGTGTGCCACCAAATTCCCTGACCAGTACTCTCCTGGCTTCCTGAAGATTATCGATATATGAATAATTGCCATTCCCCTTGTCTGCAATTATTTCCATTTTGTCAT
>JBGPAF010000289.1:0-3550 GCA_041480535.1 Bacteroidia bacterium | reverse complement strand
GTTCTCTTTAGCTTAAGAGAACGGTTTTTTTGTAGAATGTACTGACAGGTTAACAAACAGACGTTAAATGAGAACAGATCGTCCTTCGCAGGAAGGACTATACAGACAGGAATTTGAGCACGGCAGCTGCGGGATTGGCTTTGTTGCCCAGCTGAAAGGCAAAAAATCCCATTCGATAATCAGTATGGGGCTTGACATTTTAAAGAACATGACTCACAGAGGCGCTGAAGGCGCTGACAGCAAAACCGGAGATGGTGCGGGTGTGATGATCCAGGTGCCGAGGGACTTTTATCTTATCCAGGGTTATGCATTGCCACCCGAAGGTCAGTTTGGTACAGGACTTGTCTTTCTGCCCCGTAACCTTGATGAAGCTGAAAAATGCACTGAAATATTTCTAAAGATCATAAGTGAAGAAGGCGTCAGCTTTATAGGGTTCCGCGATGTACCCAGGAATAATTCAACAATCGGAGAAATTGCCCGTGCCGCTGAACCAAACATCAGGCAGATACTTTTAAGTGCTGATATTCAGCAGGATGATCTGGAACGAAAGCTATACATTATTAGAAAGCGTACAGAAAAGGAAATCAGGAATTCAGAAATAAAACAAAAGAACCTCTTTTATATACCCAGCCTCTCGACCAAAGTATTGGTATATAAAGGTATGCTTACCTCTATCCAGCTCGGGGAGTATTTCAGTGACCTGAATGATGAAAGGCTCCAGAGCGCTATAGCGCTTGTTCACTCCAGGTTCAGCACAAATACATTTCCAAGCTGGGATCTTGCCCAGCCGTTCAGAGTGCTTGGACATAACGGGGAAATAAATACAATAAAGGGGAACAGATTCTGGATGGAGGCGAGAGAATCGATACTTAAGTCAGAAAAGCTTGGTGACCTGGAAAGGATATATCCTATTATTGAACCAGACAAGAGTGATTCCGCTTCACTTGATAATGTTCTTGAATTTCTTCTGATGAGCGGAAAATCACTTCCTTACGCAATGGCGACCCTGATTCCCGAATCAATCAATTTAAAGAATCCCATCCCTCCGGAGTTGCGTGATTTCTATCATTATCATTCGACATTCATGGAACCCTGGGACGGTCCTGCGTCACTTATTTTTTCCGATGGCAGATATATTGGAGGTATGCTTGACCGTAACGGATTGCGCCCCTCAAGATATGTTATAACTACCAATGATCTGATTGTTATGGGATCGGAGACAGGTGTTCAGACCTTTGCTCCTGAAGAGATCAGGGAAAAAGGGAGACTGAAACCAGGGAAGATGCTGCTTGTAGATACTGCTGAAGGGAAAATCCTTTATGACAAGGAACTTAAGGCTAAACTGGCTGAAGATTTTCCTTACGGAAAATGGATCCAGCAGAATATGGTCAAACTGGAAGAGATAGAAACAGGACAGGTAATATCACCTGATCTGGGAAACCAGTACCAGAAATATCTTACTGTATTTAATTATTCACTCGAGGAAACTGAGAGAATAATCAAAGAGATGGCTGCGACTGGCAAAGAACCGATAGGTTCCATGGGAAACGATGTCCCGGTAGCAGTGCTGTCAAAAAAACCGTACCGGCTTTTCAATTATTTCAAGCAGATGTTTGCTCAGGTAACCAATCCTCCTATTGATCCAATCAGGGAGGAGCTTGTTATGACACTCTCTGGCTATCTCGGCTCACTTCAGCAGAATATCCTCGATGAATCGCCAGCTCATGTAAAAATGGTAAGATTCAGGAATCCGGTCATATCCAATACATATTTCCAGGTGGTGAAAAACCTCAGGTACAAAGGATTTTCAGCGGCAAATCTGCTGATGCATTTTGATCCCCGGAAAGGGGCAGAAGGATTAAAAACAGCAGTAGACCAGTTGTGTGCCGATGCTGAAAAGGCTGTTGATGAAGGGAAAAATTATATAATACTTTCAGACCGGGGAATAGATGAAAACAAGGCTCCTGTCCCTTCATTGCTTGCAGTCTCTGCTGTTCACCATTACCTGATAGAAAAGCGTAAGAGAATGCAGATTGACATCGTTGTCGAATCGGCAGAACCGCGTGAGGTGATGCATTATGCCCTTTTATTCGGCTACGGGGCCAGTATCATAAATCCTTATCTGAGTTTTGCGGTTATAGATCGTTTGGTAAAGGATAAAGCAATTCAGCTTGATTATCAGAAAGCTGAGGAGAACTATGCTTATTCTATTAACAAAGGTATCCTCAAGATAATGTCTAAAATGGGGATAAGCACACTCCGGAGTTACCGTTCTGCGCAGATCTTTGAAGCTGTGGGGATCAGTAAGGATGTGATAGATAAATATTTCGCAGGAACTACGTCGAGGATTGGAGGAATTGGCTTTCAGGAAATTGCCGAAGAGGTGCTGATACCCCACAGAAAAGCTTTTACAGAAGAGCGTCTGCCTGAGATTTTTACTGAAGGAATCTATTCTTTCAGAAAACACGGGGAAAAGCATGCATGGAATCCTGAGACAATCGCTTTACTGCAATGGAGCACAAAAACAGGAGACAGGGCAAAATTCAGGGAATATTCAAAACAGGCTGACGGAGACACAACTTCACCACTTTTTATCAGAGGTCTGCTAAAGATGAGAAAGAATCCTATCTCTATTGATGAAGTAGAGTCGGTCGAAAAAATAATGAGACGGTTCGTGACAGGAGCTATGTCGTATGGATCGATCAGCAGGGAGGCTCATGAGACTATTGCAATTGCGATGAACAGGATTGGCGGACGAAGCAATACCGGTGAAGGAGGCGAAGATCCCGAACGGTTCAAACCACTGGCTAATGGCGATTCTGTAAGAAGCGCAATAAAGCAGGTAGCCAGCGGACGATTCGGTGTCACAACCGAGTATCTTGTGAATGCAGATGAGATCCAGATAAAAATTGCCCAGGGTGCAAAACCGGGTGAAGGAGGACAGCTTCCCGGTCATAAAATTGACAAGATCATCGCCAGAACCAGGTATTCAATTCCTGGCATTACGTTGATATCACCTCCGCCTCATCATGATATTTATTCAATTGAGGATCTTTCACAGTTGATCTTTGATCTTAAGAATGTTAATCCCCGGGCAAGAATCAGCGTTAAGCTCGTTTCGGCCAGTGGTGTCGGCACTATAGCTGCCGGTGTGACAAAAGCCGGTGCCGATCTTATTACAATAAGCGGCTATGAGGGTGGCACAGGAGCCAGTCCTTCATCATCAATCAAGCATGCTGGAATTCCGCTCGAACTCGGACTTGCCGAGACCCAGCAGACTCTTGTAATGAATAATCTGCGCAAAAAGGTGACACTTCAGGCTGACGGCCAGTTAAAAACTGCCAGGGATGTTATTATAGCAGCGCTTTTAGGGGCTGAAGAGTATGGGTTCGCCACATGTGCCCTGATAGTGCTTGGATGTGTAATGATGCGCAAATGCCATCTTAATACCTGTCCGGTCGGAGTGGCAACCCAGAATCCGGAACTCAGGAAAAGGTTTATGGGAAAAGCTGATAACCTGGTTACATTTTTCAGATTTCTTGCGGAGGAT
>JBGPAF010000288.1:0-3563 GCA_041480535.1 Bacteroidia bacterium | reverse complement strand
GACAGTCCTGTTTGCCGACATTCATGGTGTGTCAAAAATTATAGAAGGAATGGATTCGGTTTCAGTAATGGATGAGCTGGATGAGATCTTTTATGAATTTGAATCAATTGCTGAAAAATATAAGATAGAAAAGATCAAGACCATTGGTGATACTTTTATGTGCGCGGGAGGGATACCGGTGAAGAATATCACAAATCCAATTGATGTTGTGATGGCTGAAATAGAGATGCGTAATTTTCTTGAAAAATATGAACATAATAAACGGGGCGGCAATAAAAGCATCTGGGATCTGAAAATAGGAATACACACCGGTCCTGTTATTGCTTCAGTATCGGGCAAAAAGAAAATTAACTATGACATAAAAGGCGACACTGTACACAATGCAAGCCGCCTGGAAGCATTTTCTGAAAACGGGGCACTGTTAATTTCAGTCATGACCTATGAACTTGTAAAGGAATTCTTCGATTGCGAATATTACGGCAAGCTTCCTGTCAAGTACAAGGGCGACCTGCAGATATACAGGGTTAAGGGACTAAAACCCGAATTTTCAGTCGACGGACTGGGGAACATTCCGAACGGATCATTTAAGGTAAAATTCGGACTGATACAATTTACTGATATGCAGGAGACGATCCTCGACAAGCTTGAAAAGGAACTACCTGATTATGTATTCTATCATAATGTGAAGCATACGGTTGATGTAGTTACTGAAGTTGAACTTATTGGCTGGGCTGAAGGATGCACTGATGAGGAAATACTTCTTCTGAAAACAGCAGGGCTCTTTCATGACACGGGAATCACGGTTTCGTTTGACAATCATGAGTTACAAGGGACAGAATATGCAAGGGCAATGCTCCCGGGATACAATTATACACCTGAACAGATCGACAGGATCTGCTCCATCATAATGGCAACCAAACTTCCGCCCAGGCCTGCAAACCTCCTGGAGGAGATAATTTGTGACTCGGATCTTGACTATCTCGGCAGAAGCGATTTTATCCCTGTGTCAAACACCCTTTTCGAGGAACTTAAGGCCCAGAACAAAATGAAAGATCTGAACGAATGGAATAAGATGCAGGTGAAATTCATTTCCGGGCATCAATACTTTACCAAAACTGCCAGAAGTCTCAGGGAAGTGAACAAAAAGCTTCAGATAGAGAGAATACAGAGCCTGATAAAAGACTGACTATTTACCGATAACAAGAATTTTAGTCACGTACGACTTTGATCCGTCATTGTTTGCACAGAAAATCAGATAAACTCCTGTCGAAACCCTGCGGCCGTTATATGTTGTAAGGTCCCACGAAGCCTGACCTCCTTCCGATATTCTCTCGGAAACAAGGTTCCCGCTTATATCTGTTATTTTAATCTCAGTATCTTTCATCAGTCCGGTGATTGTAACATTGCCATAATAATCTTCCCTCACAGGATTTGGGAATGAATATATATCACTGAATGACTGCTTCCCTGAAGTTGCGGTCTCACGTACCGACAAAACGCCCTCAGATGTTCCGAACCATACTTCACCGGTAATGTTATCGACGGCGACAGAAGCAATTGAGTCAGAGAATAAAGGGCTGTTTTGTTCATTGTAATTTTTAATCGTTGTAGTCCCGTCGGCCGACAGCAGGTAAACACCGGAACCCATTGTACCGAGCCATTTTCTGTTGGCGCCGTCAACCGCGATTGATGTGACGGATTCTGTACCAAGCATATAATCGGCAAGTCCAGAGCCGTCATTACGCGGGACCTTTATCCTGTAACCCCTCACATCATCCTCAAAGATCTTGTCTGTATTATAATAAATCACCGGTCCCTGGTCCGTTCCGATCCAGACATTACCATCAAGATCCTCGGCTTCAGAAAATACAGTATTTATGACTTTATCATCACTGTCAATCACTGTCAGTTTTATGGTTCTGTCATCCGCAAAAACATCGGGAGTGTTGTTATCATCAACAATAAACAAACCATGGCCTCCAGGAAGAGTTATCCATTTCTGTCCGTTTTCAGTTGAAATAATATCTCCGGTTACAGGAGCATCAATAGCTACAGGATATAATATCCAGGTTCCGTCAGGCTTAAGGATCCTGATACTTCCCTCTGCATTTGTCCGGGTGATCCATAGATTTTTTGACTTGTCCATGGCCAGACCGCAGAGCTTGATCCCTGAACCAGGACTGCTGCCGTTCTCAAGAGGAGAGTTTGATGCATCGTAATGTTTTACCAGGGTATTGTTGTTATACTCAAGGAGTCCGTTGCCCCAGGTTGAAACAAAGAAATGGGAGCTGTTCCCGGGATCGATAAATGACCGCATTGCATCAGCTTCAGTGCTTGAAACAATATTTATAAACTGATTGTTTTCATGAACAGAAACCTGTAACGATCTTTTCAGGCTGTTCCATGAATTATCAGCGCCTCCGGCACAGATTATTGTTTTCCCATTTTTTGATACTATGTTTACTGCATCATCCGAAGCAGGTCCGTTGAGGGAAAAAATTTCAAAATCGGTCATATTCCTGCCGAGGATTAACCCGTAATTTATATCACCTATCCAAATATCATTGCCTTCAATTATCCCCTGGGATATATTTGGAATGCCCCAGCCGTATGATGATATTGTCTTTATCAGAGAACCGTCGGACCTGTAATATATCACAGATCCGGATGAAACAACAGTAAATCCTTCAGGTGCAGTATCGAATGAGTTGTTAAAGACTCCCGGGCTAAAAGAGAGGAGCCTGGTGTTATCTCCGACTGTGTACACGATATCACCTGTTGAGGAAGGCTGTGATACATTAAGGAAAAGTGTTTCGCCGGAGAAAACAGTAAGTGTGCATCTCGAATCCGGATCTGGCAAACTGTTGATCTGCACCCAGTTGCCAAAATATGCAAGACCCGGATTAGTAAGATCCGCTTGCCACATCCCGAGATTTGTGGCGGCAAAAATCATGTTTTTCCCAAATGCAATGTCGAAAACCTTATTGTTCTCAGGCCCTGGTCCCGGCCTCCAGGTATCATGGATCTCCATCTTAACAAGGTCAATAATAACTATTCCGAAACCGGTTGCCAGATAAGCATATTTTCCGAGGGTTCTTATCCTGTTTATGCTTTTATCCCCGGAAATATTTTTGTTCAGAATATCAGGTATATTATAGACAGTGTTTTTAGCAACGAGGTCGATGTTTGTACTTGTGTAGGCGATGATGAGCATGTTGTTTTCACCTGACCAGCCAATTGCGCTTATCCCGGTTTCAGAGAGGCCGTTTACCGTCGACATCTTTTTAAGTTCGTTATAATCTTTGTTATAAACCAGGATTGAAGAACCGGTTGATGCATAAATCTCATCGGAACCGGCTGCTATGTATTTTACAATATTGTATCTTAAATGATCAGACCATGAACCTACAGGCGTCTGACCACTGAGGCAGTGACATAATAGAAAAAATCCTGTTATATATGACAGCTTTTTCATCAGGTGAGCGAACTACTAAACAGCATCTTCATTAAACAGCATCTTTATCTTCGGACTGTTGATATCCGGATAAAAACAATTTTAATTT
>JBGPAF010000287.1:0-3563 GCA_041480535.1 Bacteroidia bacterium | reverse complement strand
TTTTCTTAATTTTATATTGTTGTCAGAGAGTTTCGTTAATTAATATTTGCAGGATCATGAACAAATTAAAGTATGCCATTATCGCCGGGGCTGTTTTGATTGCCATCTGTTTATCATCATTTTACAGAGACAGCACTCCTGATACCGTTACCGGTGGAGACCAGGATACGCTGCGCATTTATCCTGACGGTAATTACTCAGGTCAGTCGAGATTTATGTACACTGAGGAACCTTATTGGGGAAGTGTAAGCTTTACACTTAAAAACGGACAATTTGACGGGATTAAGTTTTTTATAAGAGATTCAAATCTTCATGAACAATTCGATGGTAATTATGAAAAGCATTTCCAGGGGAATGAATTGTATATTCAACAATGCAGGAATGACTGGAAAGGAGTTCAGGCTTATCCCGGGAAACTGATCGAAACTCAGGATATTGAAAAAATAGATGCTATATCAGGGGCAACATGGTCATTTAACATCTTCATAGCATCTGTTAAGGATGCCCTGAATAATGTAGGAAAAAGGTCCGAATAAATTATCCAGCGCCTTTTTATGGATAGCCCGGAAAAGCTATTAATTTCGTTCCCGGATACGATCAATGAGGTTCATATCGTTTTCTGATAATGATTGCGAGGGGAAGAATATAATATGCTATTTTTGGCAAATACAAAGAAGTTTTGAAGCGGCATTATATATTAACCAATATTTTTCTTCTGGTCCTCACCTGCAATATTGGTGCCCAGACCTTTACGGACAGTAACCTGCCTGTTTTTATAATTAATACTGACGGGAACGCAGTTATTCCAGATGATCCGAGAGTGCTGGCATCCCTGAAAATAATTTACAGGGGACCGGGGGAAAGGAACTATCTTACCGATCAAAACAGCCCGGAATATCTTGACTATAACGGAAGAATTGACATTGAAATCAGAGGGTCCTCCTCACAGGTTACCAATAAGAAGCAATATGGGTTTTCAACATTAATGTCCGATAATATTACCAATAACAACGTAAGCCTGCTGGGCATGCCGGAAGAGAATGACTGGATACTTAACGGAATGGTTTTCGACCCTGCTCTGATGCGTGATTATCTTTGTTATAACCTTTCAAGACAGATCGGGGAATATGCTTCCAGGACGGCTTATTGTGAACTGATAATAAATGGGGATTTTAAAGGCCTCTATTTACTTCAGGAAAAAATAAAAGCGGATGACAACAGGGTGGATATTGTTAAAATAGACCAGAACGATAATTCAATGCCCCAGATCTCAGGCGGGTATATAACCAAAGCTGACAAAACTACCGGAGGTGATCCTGTCGCCTGGAGAATGACAAATCCAGGCGGAACAACTGTTGATTATATTCATGAACTTCCGAAACCTGAAAATGTTACCGCATTGCAGAACTCATACATTCAGGCACAGTTCATTGAACTGGCTGAGACCGCCGGCAACAATAACACTTCGCTTATCGACGGCTATCCGTCTGTTATTGACATACCTTCATTTATTGATTATATTATTATAAGTGAACTTTCTTCAAATGCGGACTCCTATCAGTACAGCACTTATTTTCATAAGGACAGGAATGGCAAATTAAGAGCGGGCCCGATATGGGATAATGATCTCACATTCAGTAACGATCTGTTCTTCTGGGGATTTAACAGGAGCAAGACAAATATCTGGCAGTTTTCAAACGGTGATAATGAAGGATCAGAGTTCTGGAAAGATCTATATAATGACACCCAGTTTAAGTGTTACCTGTCGAAAAGATGGAATGAGCTTATTAAACCGGGCATGCCGCTAAATCCTACCGTGCTCGAATCATACATAGATCAGACGGCAGCTTATATCAATGAGGCAGTCTATAGGGATAATATTCTCTGGAAAAATACAGGCAACTTCCAGGAGTGTATTGCAACGATTAAGACTTTCCTTAGCAACCGTATTCCCTGGATTACAGATTATCTTAGCTCATATGCCTTATGCAGTAACGTCACAGTTCCACTACTTGTAATTACCAGGATAATGTACCATCCTTCAACATCTGCGGAGTTCCCGGAAAGTGAGGATCTGGAATACATAGAAATAACAAATAACAGTGATCAGTCGGTAAATCTTACAGGCATTTATTTCGCCGGGACTGGCATTACCTACCAATTCCCTCCGAACTCATCAATGGCTCCTCACTCTTCATTAATTCTTGCAAGCAACCAGCAGACATTCAGATTAAAATATGGTTTTTCCCCTTTTGGAAGATTCACAAGACACTTATCAAATGATAGTGAGAACATTGTTTTATCTGATGGTTTCGGGAATATTATCGACAATGTAAATTATTCTGACACCGTTCCATGGCCCGATGCTGACGGGAACGGATATTACCTGAAGCTTATCAGTGCCGGCCAGGATAACAATGACCCTGCCAGCTGGATCGCATCAAATGATGTGATAACATCTTCAGGAGAAATAGTATCCGAAAGCAATCTTCAGATTTACCCCAATCCTGTCAGTGATATTCTTAAAGTGTATTCTGATTTTGAAATTAAAACTATATGCCTTACCGATCTTTACGGCCGGAAAATTATTACATTAACTCCTGAATCTCAATACTATGAACTTGATGTAAGCCGCCTGCTAAAAGGTATCTATATCCTTCAGATCAAAGGCACAAACAAAACTTTTATAAGAAAGTTAATTAAGAACTGAGAGTTTAATTTATTTTCTCCAATCTTGCCGTCCATCCCCCTCCATTCATAAGTTTGACATTTAGTTTGTCGCCTTTCTTCACTGTGACAACTTCCTTTTTGTAATCAGTTGCGTCACGGTCGGCATTGATGCCATCTTTGAAGATCTCAGCCTTATAATTTCCGTCTCCGAGGAATGAGAAATCAACTGTAATATCTCTTGGTGTCCAGTTGGTCATTGCTCCGACATACCAGTTATCGCCTTTCCTGCGTGCTATTGAAACGTACTCAGCTACTTTGCCATCGAGAGGTACTGTCTCATCAAAAGTAGTCGGGACCTTCGTAATAAAATCTGTGCATTCCTGTTCCCTCATATAGATCGTAGGATTATCCGACAGCATCTGAAGGGGCACTTCAAATATTACATACATAGCCATCTGGTGAACCCGTGTTCCCTGGCTCATGGGATTCGAATTAATTGCCCTGAAGTTAGCCTTATTTGAGTTTCTCATGGCTCCCGGGGTATAATCCATTGGACCTGCCAGGTTTCTGATGAAGGGAAGTGTTACATCATAGCGTGGTACATTTTCATTTGCCCATTTAACGTTTTCCATTCCTTTAACTCCTTCGTAGCCAACTACGTTTGGGTAAGTGCGCTGCAGTCCGGTTGGTTTAAAAACGCCATGATAATCGACAAGCAAATGATTTTCGGCTGCAAACTTTGCAATTTCATATGTTGAAGCCACTGCGACCTGGTCATCGCGGTCAATAAAATCTATTTTCATTCCCTTTATACCTGTTTTGGAATAGAAAGGAAAAGCTTTCTCTTTTTGCTGAAGGACATCTTTCCATGAAGCCCATACAATCAATCCAAC
>JBGPAF010000286.1:0-3567 GCA_041480535.1 Bacteroidia bacterium | reverse complement strand
TGAGTTCATGTGTCCTATATTTTGCGTCTGTATATTTATCTGTAAATTTCATCATTTTTTAAAATTAATTCAGCCCACCCTTTAGGTGGGTTGGGGGGTTTTTTGTATATTTGATTGTCTCAATTTCTTAGTGCTATGTCCGAAGTCTCGCTGAAGCATAAAATTGCTTTAAGCCTTATTCCGCGTATCGGCGATATCAATGCCCGTAAACTTGTTGCTCATTTCGGAAGCGTGGAAGCAATATTTCAGGAGCCTTACCGCAATCTTATTAAAATACCTGGTATCGGATCGGGACTTGCCAGTTACATAACTGAAAAATCATACCTTGAAATTGCTGAGAAAGAAGCAGAATATGTTATTAAATATAACATAAAAACCTGCTTTTATCTCGACAATGACTACCCTTTCAGGTTACGGCAATGTGACGATTCACCAGTAGTTTTCTATTTTAAAGGCGACTGTGACCTGAACAGCAATAAAATATTAAGTGTAGTTGGTACACGTAATTCGACTGCACGCGGCAGAGAACAATGCGAAAAAATAATCGGGGACCTTGCCGTAGGTCATCCCGATCTTATTATTATCAGCGGGTTAGCCTATGGTATAGATATCACAGCTCACAAAGCCGCACTCTCTAACAACCTTCAGACAATAGGCGTCCTGGGGCATGGTTTTAAAACAATATATCCCTCAATTCACCGGGCAACAGCTGAAACCATTCTAAAAAAAGGAGGTCTTTTAACCGATTTCATGTCGGATACACTTCCCGAGCGGAATAATTTTCTTAAAAGGAACAGGATCATTGCCGGACTTTCAGATGCCACGCTTGTTGTTGAATCAGGAATCAAGGGAGGCGCCCTCATTACAGCTGACATGGCCAATTCATACAACCGCGATGTATTTGCAGTTCCCGGAAGACCTGATGATCAATGGTCGGCCGGATGTAACAGCCTTATAAAAAGCAACAAGGCAGCACTGGCTGAATCAGCCGAAGATATCGAATACTTCCTGAACTGGACACCTGAAAAATCAAAACAGCCTGTTCAGAAAACCCTTTTTTCGGAACTCAGCGAATCAGAGCAGAAAATATATGAGCTGATAATGAAAGAGGGAGAGCTGACAATCGACCAAATCTGCCGGCAGCTTGATATTCCCATTAGTAAGCTTTCGCCCCAGCTCCTGCAGATGGAATTCAAGGGCCTCGTAAAATGTTATCCGGGGAATGTATATCGGACCTGACGAATAAGAATTGCGGATTTCGGATTTGCGATTTGGCTTCGCCGAGCTCGTCTTCGACTCGGTTCGGATTTAATTTATTGATTTTTAATCCGCAATCAACAATCCGCAATCCGCAATTTTCAATTTATTTATTTTTTCCTCATGCATATGTCAACCTTTTCCCATTGTTTTCCTATTTTTGATATCCTAAGTTAACCCTAATAAACAGTTAAAATGGATCCGAGAGTACAACAATTCATGGCAATGATAAAAGCCAAAAATCCTGGTGAAAATGAATTTCATCAGGCTGTTCAGGAGGTTTCAGAATCTCTTATCCCGTTTATTGAAGAAAACCCAAAGTACAAGCATGCAAAAATTCTTGAAAGAATTGCTGAGCCGGAGCGGACGATTATCTTCAGGGTTCCGTGGCTGGATGATAAAGGAGAGATTCAGATAAACCGTGGTTTCAGGATTGAGATGAACAGCGCCATAGGGCCATATAAAGGAGGTTTGAGGTTTCATCCTACAGTCAATCTCGGTATTCTTAAGTTCCTTGCATTTGAGCAGGTGTTTAAAAATAGCCTGACAACTCTGCCTATGGGTGGTGGTAAAGGGGGTTCTGATTTTGATCCGAAAGGTAAATCAGATAACGAGGTGATGAGATTCTGCCAGAGTTTTATGACAGAGCTTTTCCGTCATATAGGCCCTGAAACTGATGTACCAGCCGGTGATATAGGAGTAGGCGGCCGTGAAATCGGGTTTCTGTTCGGGCAGTATAAAAGACTGAAAAATGAATTTTCGGGAGTTCTTACAGGCAAAGGAATTGAATGGGGAGGCTCTCTCATCCGTCCCGAAGCAACAGGATATGGTGCAACCTATTTTGCACAGGAGATGCTTGCTACCCGGGGAGAATCATTCAAAGGGAAAACTGTATGTATTTCAGGATCTGGAAATGTGGCTCAGTATGCAACAGAAAAGGTTACTGAACTTGGGGGAAAGGTTGTGACATCTTCCGACTCTAACGGATTTATATATGATCCGAAAGGCATTGATAAAGAGAAGCTGAATTACATAATGGATCTGAAAAATGTACGCAGGGGAAGGATAAAGGAGTATGCCGAAAAATTCGTAGTGGAATATTTTGAAGACGAGAGGCCATGGAAAATAAAATGTGACATAGCAATGCCAAATGCAACTCAGAATGAGATAAATGCAGATGAAGCCAAAAAGCTTGTCAAGAACGGCTGTATCTGTGTCGCTGAAGGAGCTAACATGCCATCAACGAGTGAGGCAGTTGAGGTTTTCCTGAACGCACATATCCTATATGGCCCCGGTAAAGCTGCAAACGCCGGTGGTGTGGCAACATCAGGACTGGAAATGGCACAGAATTCAATGAGACTTCCATGGTCACGCGAAGAAGTGGATGAAAGACTGCATATGATAATGAAAAATATTCACAGCACCTGCGTGAAGTATGGCAAACAGGATGATGGATTTGTAAACTATGTTGACGGAGCCAATATCGGCGGTTTTGTAAAGGTGGCAAATGCCATGATGGCACAGGGTGTTGTCTGATGCAGCTTATTGACACACATACACATATTTATCTTCAGGAATTCGATACCGACAGGGATGAGGCGGTACAAAGGGCAGTGCAGAACGGTGTTGTCAAACTCCTGATGCCCAATATAGATATTGACTCTGCTTACCAGATGCTTTCGGTTGAAAATCGTTATCCCGGGATTTGTTTCCCGATGATAGGATTGCATCCGACCTCAGTAAAAGAGGATTTTAAATCACAGCTCGATAAGCTTGAAAACCTGGCGGCTAATTATAAATTCTATGCAATCGGTGAGATCGGAATTGACCTTTACTGGGATCAGTCGCACCTGAATGAGCAGATCATAGCTTTTAAAAGACAGGTAGCTTTTGCAATACATAAAGGGTTGCCGGTTGTCATCCATTCGAGGGATTCATTTCCTCAGGTATTTAAGGCTCTTGAAAAATTTAAAGGTTCCGGTTTAAAAGGAGTTTTTCATGCATTCACAGGTACTTTAAAGGATGCCGAAAAAGCTATCGAAATGGGATTTAAACTGGGAATAGGAGGTATTGTCACATTTAAAAACTCAGGACTTGATAAGGTTGTCAAACAGACCGTACCTGAAAATATTGTACTTGAAACCGACTCACCATACCTGGCGCCTGTACCTCACAGAGGAAAAAGAAATGAAAGTTCTTATCTTTGTCTTATCAATAATAAAATTGCTGAGATTTTTGGATTGACCCCAGAAAAAACTGCATCAATTACATGGTCCAATTCTGTTCAACTTTTTGGTTTGTAACTTCAAC
>JBGPAF010000285.1:0-3580 GCA_041480535.1 Bacteroidia bacterium | reverse complement strand
GCCATTGTTATGATATAATACATCCTTCTGGGCATCGTAAGCCATAGGGCCCGGGAAGCCGTCAGGAGCATAATAATACTTGTAATTTGGATCAAATTCGAGATAGTTACCCACATAAAGGTCCAGAAACCTGTCATTATCATAATCGAACCAGACGGCTCCCACACTGCATTCCTTGCCTCCAGCTACATTCGCACGTTTGGTAATATCCGAAAATGTTCCGTTACCATTATTTTTAAGAAGGACATTCGGGCCATAATTACTAAGGTATATGTCGGGGTAACCGTCATTGTTGAAATCGCCGGAAGCAACTCCCATGCTGTACCATGGTCCTCCGACTCCTGCTTTCTTTGTAACATCTTCATAAGTACCGTTTCCTTTGTTCCGGTACAGGTGGTTTCCTGGCAACTGAGCCGGTTTTTCACTTTTGCTGACACCTTCAAGCCAGGTACCGCTGCAGGCGTATATATCTATATATCCGTCCTGGTCATAGTCGAGGAAAGCAGCGCCTCCTCCGTCTGACTGAATAATGTTGGTCAGATCATCATCGCCGATTGAGTGTACAAAATCCAATCCGATCTCCTTACCGATCTCCTGGTAGAAATCATTGCTGACAGCAGGAACTGAAGTTTCTGATTGATTTGCTGACTTTGAGGCTGGTTTGTTTCCGGACCGGCAGCCCGGAAAGCATAAGAGTACCACTAAGAGTACGAGATAATACCGATTGTTTTGCATAACAGGTTATAAAATTAAAGGGCCCAAATATATCAATTTCGTCTTTAAAAAAACTATTTGCAGTCCACCTGCCCGTTTTTGCCCCTGAATCCCCGCCAGCTGGCGGGGACTTGTTTTTGTTTGCATTTTAACCCCCCTTGGGGGGAAGGGGGTCATGCCAAATAAACTAACCTGTTTAACCGTAGAAACTAACCTTGTCAATATTAAACAGTGATTGTTAAACAGAAATTAAAACAAGATTAAAAAGGGATTAATTTTAAGAAATTACAGGGAGAAGCAGTGTAATTTTAGTACCCGTTCCGACCTTTGATGATATGCTTATTGTACCATTATGGTTTTTGACTATCTGATTTACAAGGGAAAGACCTATTCCCGTACCCGGGATTGAAATGGCATTTGCACCCCTGTAAAATGGCTCAAAAATCTTTGCCCTATCTTCTTCTGAAATACCAATACCTTTGTCTTCAAATACCACTTCTATCCCTTCTTCAGAATATCCGAACTTTACATTTACTGTATTATCAGAAGAATATTTGCAGGCGTTTTCCATTAAATTCGAAACCGCAACTTTCAGCAGATACTCATCTCCTGCAACAATCATCTGATCAGAATCGGTCACCGAGTTATCCATTGATATATTAATATGGTATCCGGCATTGAATTTTTTCATATCCTCCCGGGCCTGCCAGAGGATCTCATCAATCCTTATTTTATTGCTAAAATTAGAAGGACCCTCGGCGCTTGTCCGGGCTATAAGCAATAACCTGTTTGACAGGTCAATCAAAGATTTAATGTCCTCGAGTACTGAATCCAGGGCACTTTTATATTCATCAGTCGACCTGTCTTTCATCATCAGGACCTCAATCTGGCCGTTTAAAGAGGTAAGCGGCGTCCTAAGCTCATGCGATGCATTTGTAATAAAATTCTTCTGCATGGCAAATGAAGTCTCAAGACGTTCAAGCATTTTATTGAATGTATTTGCCAGCCGTCCGATCTCATCAGTGCCATTACCTTCAGGAACTCTTAAATTCAAACTGGTTATTGATATATCCTCGACCTTTTTTACCACATCTGAAATTGGCTTAAGAGCTCTCCCTGAATAAAACCACCCGGCAACAGAAAACGAAATCAGACTTATAAGACAGACTACCATCAGGATAATCCTCAGTTTTTTCAGGTGTAAAAGGCCATCTTTGTCGATAGCCGCACCTATTACCACAAACGGGTATGCTCCTGTAGTATGCGATGTCCCCAGTACTTCATATGCATCCTGTTTACCAAATACCTCTTTATTTGATTTTACCTGCCCGACGATAGTATTAATTTCTTTTAATTCCCAATATCTGTCTGATACAAATAAGGTATCATTATGATAATTAAGAATTATAAATTTTTCATCCGGAAGTTTGGCGGGATATTCAGTACCGGTTCGCAGAATGAGATTTGCATTAAATTCATAACTGTCGAGCACTAGTTTTGCTACGCTCACGGCTCTGGATCTAAGGAGATTATAAAAATCATGACGGCGGAAATTAGCCGAGGAATAATAAATTGAAATTGAAGCAATTAACATAATTAATCCTCCCAGGAGGAGGAACTGCAATGTTAATCTTGTCCTTATCTGCATTTTTGTTTAAACATAAGGAATTTTTATCCTAGAGATCTCCGAAAAAATAGCCGAATCCAACCTTTGTGTGGATCAGCTTTTTATCATAGCCTTTGTCAATCTTCTTTCTCAGGAAGTTAATATAGACATCGACAACATTGGTGCCGAAATCAAAACTTGCATCCCATACTTTTTCAGCAATATCATTTCGCGAGACTACCCGTCCCGCATTTCTCATGAAGTACTCAAGCAACGAAAACTCTTTGGCTGTCAGATCAATATATGAATCTCCCCTGCGTGCAGCTTTCCTGTCAAGATCAAGTTCGAGGTCTGCAACAACAAGCTTGTTAACCGTTTCACGGGGTTGATCAGCACTCTTAAGCAAAACCTTTACCCTTGCAAGCAGTTCCCGGAATTCAAAAGGTTTTACCAGGTAATCGTTTGCGCCGGCATCAAATCCGGCAAGCTTATCCTCGGTGGTTCCAAGAGCAGTCAACATCAGGACAGGAGTATTTGGATGGAGCATTTTAAGCTTTTTGCACAGTTCAAGGCCGCCGATCCCGGGAAGAATAATATCAAGAATGAAAAGATTGTATTTATACTGATGGGCAAGTTTTTCTGCAAAGATGCTGTCATAAGCCACATCAGCTTCATGCTGGCTCTCTTCAAGTCCCTTTTTTATAAATGATGCCACCTTTGGTTCATCCTCAACGATCAGGATTTTCATAAGCTTCAGATAAAACTATTGATACCTCTTTATATTATTATATTATATGCTCTCTATTCGGCAATAAAAAATATTTTTACCTTAAGTGTTCTTTCGGGTTTAAAGATATTAAAGATTAGAAGCAATTACAATAAAGACTAAAGGTGCATCTTAAAAGGGGGATAACATTATACTTATTTTCTAGAGTGTCCGACTGGTAATAAGAGATTCCGAATGAGCCTGAGCATGGGCTTGAGCGAAGGAAAAAGGTGAAATGAGAAATCTCCAAATAACATACGAAACTATCCTTTGGAAAGATGTGTTCAAAGGGTAGCTTTAATGAAAGGGGGCAGAGGCAGTAATGATTTGTAATTTTGATTGGAACCCTTTAAAGCCGTGGTTATTGATAATGAGATGTTTATGTACTTTAGTCCTTATAGTTTTTATTGTAAAGATTTTAATTAATGATAAAAAGCCCTAAATCAGCAAGGCCTCATCACATATTTAACATAAAAAATATTCATTTTTTTTTT
>JBGPAF010000284.1:0-3580 GCA_041480535.1 Bacteroidia bacterium | reverse complement strand
TATATATTCATACTTCAGGGAAGAAGCCGAATCAGATTCACTTGAGGATGCTATTGCTGAACTTGGCAATGAGTTTGAAGAGGAAGAGATCAGGCTGATGAGGATCGAATTCCTGTCGGAGATGGGAAATTAGAATGACCCCCTGACCTGTGGGGAATATAAAGAAACCGCGAGAACATATAACGGATAAATCAACTGTGAAGGAACAAACCATTTCATCAGGGTCGTTTCATTATATCTCATGGCACTATTGTAAAGAATCAGAAAATCCGGAATTGATTTCAGCACGAAAAATACTGCAAATACCCACAGCCATCCGGGGAAAAATAACCCACAGATCATAAGTATCAATTGAACCAAAATTGTAACAAATGTTACAATTGCCAGCACCTGTGTATACTTGTCATTGTATGCTCCGGCTTTTGAGATCCATCTGGCTCTCTGACGGATAAATGAACTCAGCGTTTCTGAAGCGCGGGTGGTGATCATTGCTTCTGCAGATTCAAGCCACATGATCTTATTGCTTTGACTGCTTTTCATTTTATGAAGCAGAAAGACATCATCACCCGACACCAGCTCATTATGAAGATCACCCGCATAATCAGAGTAAGTCTCTTTTTGAAAAGCAAGATTGGCTCCATTGCACATCACCGGATCACCGGCAACTGCCGTACCAGCTGTAATGCCCTGAAGACTAAGGAACTCCAGCTCCTGGAATCTCTTAAAAAAACCTCTGCCATTTTCAATTTTAACAGGGCCTATTATCATTTCAGGCTTATTCTCATCATGAAAAGACACAATAGTCTTCAACCAGTTGTCACCAATCCTGCAATCGGCATCAGTAGTTATTACAAGCGTGCCTGCCGAGGCTTCGACACCTGTTCTTATAGCCTTCTTTTTTCCTGTTCCGGAATTCCTTAATACTTTGAGGTTTTTTATTTTTCTGAATCCTGATGCGATTTTAAAAGTAGAATCTTCCGAATTATCATCAATAATAATTAACTCAAACAAGTCAGACCTGTAAGTCTGACCGGAAATATCAGATAAAAGCAGCGGCAGATTCTTTTCTTCATTCCTGCAGGCAACTACTACTGACACAAATATTTCAGATTTTCTCCCCGGATGATATGAGGTAATTTTCAGAAGGCATTTGTATATCCTTATGAGAAGATATATATATGGTACAAGAATTATAAGAAAAAGCCATTGCATAGGTTATTTCCTCATCCATTCGTAGAAAGCATAATGTTCGGAATTCATCCCGAGCGCTTCGTATGTCTTTTGTGCCCTTGAATTTTTTGTTTCAACGTAAAGTCTCAGTCCGGCAATGTTCTGTTCTTCAGCCAGCTGCCTAATATGGTTGTACATTTTCCTGAAGATACCGTGTCTCCGGAATTCAGGCACCACAAATACTGACTGGAACCACCACACGTTGCAGTTCCTCCAGTCGCTCCATTCACATGTGATAAGAAGGGAGGCGACCACTTTGCCATCCGACTCAGCTACGTAGTATTGACCTCTTGATTGGTCATGAAAAACGGCATCAACTCCTTTTGTTACAATTTCGGGAACAAGTTTTATGTTTTCGGTTTCCAGTGCCATTCTAAGCTGGAAATCGACTATTGAAGGTGCATCGGAGGGAATTGCTTTTCGGATCAGTATCATTTTTAAGTTCTTAATTTATCTTTTTACATCCCCCTGCCCCCTTCAAAGGGGATATATTCCCAATCACTGCTCCCTTCAAAGGAGGAATTTATCTCCCCTTCTCCCGTTCTCCGTTTCTCCCGCTCTTACTTATATTCATCCCAGCTTTTAATTGCCAGATCATCTATGCTCATCCGGCAAAACGCAAGTATAAAAGCACTTGCAAGCCGGGCATTTGTAATAAGAGGAACATTAAAATCGACTGCACTTCTCCTTATTGAATAGTCGTTATTCAGCTCGGTTGCAGTCAGATCTTTTGGGATATTTACGACAAGGTCAACTTCACGTGTCCTTATCAGATCAATTGTATTGGGTGATTTGTTTTCATCGGGCCAGTACGCTACTTCAGCGTCAACCCCGGCATTTTTCAGGAACTCCTGTGTGCCTCTTGTCGCATAGAGTTTGTGTCCTTTTTCGAGCAGAGCCCTGGCGCTGTTCAGCAGTTCCACTTTAGAGCGGGCAGGGCCTGTAGAAAGAAGGATACTCTTTTTAGGAACCCTGTAACCTACTGAAAACATGGCCTTTAATATGGCTTCATAAAAGCCTTCCCCTATACATCCGACCTCACCTGTCGATGACATATCAACTCCAAGAACAGGGTCGGCTTTTGCCAGGCGTGAGAAGCTGAACTGAGGTGCTTTCACCCCTACATAATCGAGCTCAAAAACTGATTTGTGAGGTTTCTCAACCGGAATGTCAAGCATCACCTTGGTAGCCAGTTCAATAAGGTTTGTCTTAAGGACTTTAGATACAAAAGGCATACTACGGCTGGCCCTGAGATTACACTCGATAACTTTTATATCGTTGTCTTTGGCAAGGAACTGGATATTGAATGGCCCTGTTATATTAAGCTCCTTTGATATCTGCCTTGAAATCCGTTTTATACGCCGGGCAGTCTCAAAATATATTTTCTGCGCCGGAAATACCATAGTGGCGTCGCCTGAATGCACCCCGGCAAACTCAACATGTTCACTGATAGCATAGGCAATTATCTCCCCATCCTTAGCAACTGCATCTATCTCAATCTCTTTTGCATTTTCAATAAACTCAGAAACTACTACAGGATACTGCTTTGAGACCTGTGCTGCAAGATCGAGAAAATGCGACAGCTCATTTCTATTCGATACAACATTCATTGCTGCCCCGGATAACACATATGAGGGTCTTATAAGTACGGGAAAACCAATCTGATCTACAAAGTCGAAAATATCATCAGTAGTTGACAGTTCTTTCCATCTCGGCTGATCGATCTTAAGGTTATCGCACATCTGGGAAAACTTATGCCTGTTCTCGGCCCTGTCTATCGATAAGGGAGATGTGCCCAGAACCGGCACATGGTTTTCATAGAGGCGCATGGCAAGGTTATTTGGGATTTGCCCTCCGACTGAAACAATAACACCACGGGGCGATTCCAGATCGATGATATCAAGCACACGCTCAAATGTCAGCTCATCAAAATATAGCCTGTCGCAAATATCATAATCGGTACTTACAGTTTCAGGATTATAATTTATCATGACTGACCTCAATCCTTCTTTTTTGATTGTATCAACAGCATTAACCGAGCACCAGTCAAATTCAACACTCGAACCTATTCTGTAAGCGCCTGATCCAAGGACAATTATAGATTTATTGTCATCATCAAAAGAAATATCATGTTCTGAGCCGCTGTATGTCAGATAGAGATAATTTGTTACTGCAGGGTATTCGGCTGCAAGTGTATCAATCTGTTTGACATATGGAACTATCCCTAGTTTTTTACGAAACTCCCTTACTTTCAGAAGATCCCTGTTTATGTCTGAAGATCGCGATTTAATTACATGACGTGCAATCTGGAAATCGCTAAAGCCATATACTTTTGATTGGGAAAGCAGTT